>CAYHOJ010000001.1:0-49483 GCA_964358305.1 uncultured Gammaproteobacteria bacterium
CAAGCCGTTTCATTTTCAAAGATTCTCAAAAAAAGTAAAATGGTAAGTCAGGAAGAGTTTGAAAAAGCAGTTCTTCACTTTTTCAAAACCATCCATCGTTATGACGCAGAACTCAAAACCTTACTGACCGATAGTTTTCAAACAATTTCAATTTAAAGTTGCAATTTCAGTTGAGTTGGGTATACTTCCAATAAAAAGTATAGCATATCTTGATGGGTCAGCTATGTTAGGCTAAGTTCAATAAAAAGTTCTTTAAAATTTTTGCGTTTTTTTTTACGAATATTTAGTTTCAGTTAATCTTTTAGGCAGGCAAGAATTTTTTAAACGGTTAAGATTATTTTTGAGGAAAAGAAAAATTTTCTGAAACTGGAGTAATTCTTTCTTTATTATGTTCCTCGATTCGTCTTTGGAGATCTTTCGTCTGTTCGCAGTAAAGTGAATTATCCGAACAGCGGAGGAGATATAGATAGTACATATATCATTTGATTATTTTTACCAGTGTTAAAGAAGTAAGAAATAGGATAATAAAACTGCTGATAAACCAACTCAAAAGAAGTTGAAAAGGTAAATTAAAAAGAAGATAGACTGGTAGAGTGAAAAAGATAAATGAAGTTCCAATCATCAAGTCGGTAAAAAAGGTTACTCGATGCCAAAATTGTTTTGGTAAAAGGTTTCTTATGTAGTAATAAACAAGTCCGATTGACAATCCACTGGCAAAAGTAAATGTGGAAGATGTAACTATAAAATTGAGTGGGGGAGGTCCCGTATTAGGCATCATTGATTGACTCCATACGCCAAAATACTGGGGCATAAGGTAGTATCTCATAGTTAAGATTATTTCTATTTGGCGAATAGCAGTTGCAAAAACAAGATAGAGCAGTCCACAGAGAAATAATTTCCCCCATTTTATTTCTTTAATCCATTTAATTGTGTGTTTTGGCCATTCCGGTGTAACGAGCATTGTTTATAAATAGAGTATCATATTTTTTAAAAATGTAAAACTCTGTGCTGGTGTAAAAAATTATACATATTTAATCTATCCTTAGTGGTTTAATTCCCCGATGCTTGCGTCGGAATATGTTTGTCATCAATCCCCATCTCCACAGGGATGACATCTATCGTCAAAAGAATCCTTTCCCAACAACATAATTCCTTACTTTTGTAGGTTATAAGCGACTGACAAATGAAAAAGGATTGTTTATAGTTATTCTAAGATGAAAATAATAGTTGACGTAAAAATATCTTATTTAAAAATTATTTCATCTTTATCTGTTAACTGTGCCTCTGGAATTTTATTAACATTACCAGTTGTTAAGAACACCTCAATTTTAATAGCAAATATAATTTTTGCTATACTATTATTAATTTTAGCAGTTAAGATTGAAGATATAATATAACTATGTTTAATCTTGATGAGTACTATCGTAGAGGTCAGATAGGATTAGGTTTAGCACTTATCTCCGTACTTCTTTTATTAATTTTTTCCGTTAAAGTTGGTAAAGCTAGTAAAAATAAATAATTCTGTCGTCAGGCAGGGGAAGGAATAGGGATGACAGTAAGAATATTTATTTGAAGAATATTAACAATACTATTGCATATACAAAGTCGTCCCAATCACATTTAAAAAAGCAGTTTTTAAAATTTTTGTTGGGAGACTAGGAATCGGACCTAGATAACAACATCCAAAGTGTTGTGTCCTACCGTTGGACGATCTCCCATAAGTTAAACAGAGTATATTTTACCAAAAAACAGCTTCTATAGTTTGCTATAATTTTGCTATGAACGACACAATTACTTGTCCGCACTGCAAAAAAAAGTTTCCCCTCGATCAGGCGATGACTCACGAGATAAAGGAACAACTTGAGGTAGAGACAAATAAAAAATTAGAAGATGAGAAAAAACGTTTAAATGATGAAGCCCACAGTTGGAGAGAAAATCAACTAACAAAATTAAAAGAGAAAGCCAAAGAAGAGATGAAAATGCAGCTTAAAGATAAAAGTAATGAACTTGAGGAATTAAGGAATCAGAAAAAAACTTTGCAGGAACAAACATTAGAACTGAATAAACTAATACGCCAAATAAAACAAGAAAGTGACAATCAAAGAATTGAAATGGAAAAGAAATTAATGACTTCACAAGAAAATATTAGGGAAGAGGAAAAAAGAAAGTCTGACGAAGAAAACAAACTAAAAATTTTGGAAAAAGATAAGAAAATATCAGACGCAATGAAAATGGTTGAAGAATATAAAAGAAAATTAGAACAAGGATCTCAGCAGTCTCAAGGAGAAGTAATGGAAGATGAATTAAAAAAAATATTAGGAACAGAATTCCCTTATGATTTTATATCCGACGTACCCAAAGGTATTCGAGGAGCTGATTTAGTACAGACAGTAAAAAATAACGCCGGAAAAGAATGCGGAACGATTTTATGGGAGTCAAAAAGAACTAAAGCCTGGACTGAGGGATGGATATCTAAATTGAAACAAGATCAAAGAGAAATAAAAGCAGAACTGGCTATTATTGTGACTCAAGTTATGCCGCAGGGGGTAAAAAATTTTGGGTTGAAGGATGGAATCTGGGTGGTTGATTATAAAACAGTAATAGGAGCGGCAATATCTCTCAGAAACAATTTGATAGAAGTATTTGGTGTTCGTTCAGCAAATCGCGGCAAAGAAGAAAAAAAAGAAATTTTATGGAACTATTTAACCAGTGTAGAATTTAAACAACGGGTTGAAGCAATCTACGAATCTTATAACAGTTTGCGTGATGAATTACAAAAAGAAAAAGATTGGTTCACTCATAAATGGGCTAGGGAAGAAAAAAATATTTCTTTAATTAAAGATAATTTACTTGGTATGCATGGAGATTTGGAAGGGATTGTGGGAAAGACACTCCCGGAATTAGAGCAGTTGAAAGAACTAGGATCAGGAAAATAAAAAAACGGAAGTCATTCCCGCGAAGGCGGGAATCCAGACTAAAATAACTTTTTAAAATGTAATTATCGACTGGATCCCCTCCTACGAGGGGATGACAAACTTATGAAATCAAATATTATAGATAATCCAAACCTTCATAATTTTTTCTCCTTCATCTCAAAAGCGGTAATAATTATTCCGATTTTTATTTTGATTATTTCATTATTCTTAAAATTTGGACAATCAAAAACGGGTTTGATAAATCAAACCCCAACAAAAGTACAGACGCCCAATTTGGGCGTCTCTACAAAAAATAATGATTTCAAATTTGATCTTAAAGGACCAATTGTTTGTGATAGTTTATTTATTAAAGATAAAAAAATATTATTAAAAAATAAATCAACAAATTATATATTAAATGGCGATTGTCTCTATATCTGGGAAACTGGAAAATTTAATGGGGAAAAGAAATGTGGTTTATCCAGCTATGTTAGCTTAGCTGAAACGTACTTAGATTTTATGAGTGTTGATGATTTAATCAATAATAATTTAATCAAAGACAAAATCAAAAACAAAGATATCGATTTATGGAAAGTGATAAAAAGTTGCAAAAGGGAAGAAATTAAAGATAAAATAATATTTAACGTGCCTAAAAATATTCTATTTAAATTAAAATAATATTTTTTCCCAATAAAAATGTCCCGGCTACGACCTACTTTCCCTTCATCTTTCGATGTGAGTATCATTGGCGCTGACTCGTTTCACGACCTTGTTCGGGATGGAAAAGGGTGGGACCAAGTCGCTCAAGTAACCAGGACGATTGATAGTATATAATATAAATGAATGGAAAACAATAATAAAAAAAGCTCTGCTTTCTATTCTTATATTTATAATCCTCAGATTAAATTTGATACCCAAGAGGATGGGGAAAATATATATTTATTACTTCGTAGTCATCCTTTTACTCAAATTGGTTGGATATTAGCTTCAATTTTACTTGTCATTTTATTTTTTGGACTAAATTTTTTTATTGTAAATTTATTTGATTTAGAACAATTATTTATAATAAATTTATTTTTTATTGTTTTTATTTTTAGTTTTATTTGGCTTAATGTTTTAAATTGGTATTTTAACGCAGGAATTGTGACCAATAAGAAGGTTATTGATATAGATTTTTACTCGGTGATCTATAAAGAAATAACCGTGGCCCAGTTAGGAAAAATTGAAGATATCACTGTAAAAAGTGGTGGTTATTTTGGGTCATATTTTGATTACGGATCAGTCTTTATTCAAACAGCAGGAAGCGCAGTCAATGTAGAATTTATCAATATCCCTCATCCTTCCAATGTAGCCCAAACGATCAATAAATTATTAGGAAAAAAACATGGATCTCAATAACTTTTTTTCAACCATAAACGAGATAGGGATAAAGAATATTTTTTTTATGTTGTTTGCAATGATTTTTGCCATTTTTTATTTTTTTTATGCTTTAGTAATCTCAAAGCAAGTTCAGGTCATGGATAAAGCCCTTCAAGATAAATATAACTGGCTTATTCTTTTCGTGACTTCATTGCAAGTGACAGCGTCATTGGCTATATTGATAATAGTATTACTCGCCGTATTTATTGTTTAAAAATTTTAAATTTTAAATTTCAAATCACAAATAAATCATAAATAATAAATTTAAAACAGTTTATTATTTAAATTTTATTTGGAGCTTGGGATTTAGGATTTAGAATTTATTTTTATGTTTAAGCAAGAAATTGGCTTCTATTTAGGTCGTGAGAAACCTGATGGTTTTTCCGGTTTTGTTGACGAAAACAATTTATTTTTGAGCGTTGAAATTGAGACGGGTATTACTCCGGATCGCGGTCGAGAATTAACTGCCTACATTCGAGAAAAAATTAGCGTCATCAAGATTGAAAACTTACAACAATTTGATGTCTTTATTTCAAACATTATTAAAGAAAAGAATCTGCCGTCAGGGTTTTCTCTTTCTGCCGGTTATTTAAAAGGAAGTATTTTTTATTTGAAGACAGTTAATCAGGGTAAAGTCTATATTCGGCGCAATAATAAACTGGCCCTTCTTATCGAACGGGACGAAACTGCCTCAGGATATATTAAAGAAGAAGATGTTTTTGTCTTTACTTTTAATAGATTTATGAAACTGTTGGGAGAGGAAACTGGATTGAACCAAAAATTTGATCACAGATCAATCTTAGATATTATTGATGAAATAACCCCAGAATTACTTGAGCTCGATGACCAGGGGACGGCGGCTTTATTTTTAAAACTAAAAAAAATAGAAGAAGAAATAACAAGAGCAAATGATTTTAGTTTAAAAGATTTCTATCAACGATTCGGTCAGCAAAAAACTTTAACATTCATCACGGTTTTTATTTTGGGAATAATTCTATTTTGGAGTGTCGGTTTTGGGTATATGCGTCGTTCAAACGAGAATAATCAGAAAAAAATTAATTTAACTCGTGATCTTATAAGTCAAAAATTGAATCAGGCAGAGGAAGTATCATTCTTAAATATGTCAAGTGCGTTAAGTTTGATCGCAGATAGTAAGGAAGAAGTGAAAAAGCTGGAAAAACAGATAGGAGATAAGAGAAAGGAGTTGGGCGAGATAAACAAAATGATTATTGATAGTGAGAACAAGATTTTGAAAAAAGAAGAAAAAAAATATACAGAATTTTTTGATTTGACCGTTGATGATAAAAATGCAAAAGGAGATAAAATCTATCTTAGCAACGACCGTCTTCTAGTTAGTGATAAGACAAGAGGAGTTCTGTATGAACTTTCACTTGATAAGAAATCTTTAGACAAAGATCAATCTAATGAAATAAAAAAATCTACCCTGATTGCTTTGTCTGAAGAAAAAAAATATTTTTATGTTGAAGGCGCTGGTGTTTATCAGATCATTGATGGAAAAACGAATAAGATCATTGAAGATGATAAGGATTGGGGCAAGATTGTTGACCTGGAAGTTTTTAACAGTAATATTTATTTGTTAGACCAGGGAAAAGATCAAATTTGGAAATATATGGTTGCGGAATCAGGATTTGGTAGTAAAAGTTCTTATTTTCAATCTGGTCAATCAGTTGATTTATCTCAAGTAAATTCTTTGAGCATTGATGGCTCGGTTTATTTGGCTGGGGATGCGATTATGATCAAATATACATCAGGTCTTCGTGACGGATTCAAAATTGATCTGCCTGATGGAAGCGCCAACATAAATAAAATCTTTACCACTCGCGATTTGGAAAAAGTGTACGGTTGGGATAAAAAGAGGGGAATAATTTATGTGATGAATAAAAACGGAGATTATCAGGAGCAGGTGAATTCAAAAATTTTGTCTACTGCCACAGACTTTGTAGTTTATAAAAATTCGATCTATGTTCTGCAGGGGGGCAAGATCTATAAGATAGAATAATATTAAATTAAATAAGAATTTAAAGTCCGGCTGGAATTGACAACCATAAAGCGATGCTTTATACTTTGTTCATATGAAAAACTTATTTAGTGATCTGATTAAAAAGAAAAAAAAATTAGATAGCCTTTTACCTTTAAAAAAAGAATTCTTAACAGAGATAGAAGACTGGTTGAAAGTGGAGTTAACTTATTCTTCAAATGCTATTGAGGGCAATACTTTAACCCGTAAAGAAACAGCCGAAGTCTTAGAAAAGGGAATTACTGCCGTTATATCTGGAAAACCTCTTAGAGATCAAATAGAGGCAATCAATCATGCTAAGGCTATAGAATTTATAAAAGATTTGGCTAAAAGAAAAAAAGAACATACAGAGATTAAAGAAGAAGATGTAAATAATATTCATAGGATTATTTTGACAGGTATTGATGATAAATGGGCTGGAAAATATAGAGAAACAGAAGTATTTATTAAGGGATCAAATGTTGATTTACCTCAACCTATAAAAGTTCCATATTTGATGAATGGGTTTATTCAGTGGTTATCAACTCAGAGAAAGGTTAACCCAATAAAAGTGGCCGCAGACGCCCATTATAAATTAGTAAGTATTCATCCCTATATTGATGGAAATGGTCGAACAGCAAGGCTTTTAATGAATTTAATTCTTATTATCAACGACTATCCAATGGTAATCATAAGAAACGAAGAAAGGATTCAATACTTAGATTCATTAGAAGAAGCCCAACTAAAAGGAAAAATGGATTTGTATTATCATCTTATTACTTTGTCAGTTGATCGTTCACTTGAAGCTTATATCAATGCTGCTTCAAGTAAGCCCATTTTGCCGGCTTTTGAAAAAAAATCAACTTTTAAATATAAATCTAAGCGAGGATTTATCACCTATTTTGAACTTCTAAAAATTGGCGAATTAGCAAAAGAGACAGGAGAGACAATTCACACTCTAAGATATTGGACAAAGATGGGGTTATTAAAAGTGACCAAACATACAGAGGGTGGATATCAATTATATTCTCCTGAAGTTATAAAGCAAGCTGAAAAAATAAGAAAACTTCAAAAAGAAAAAAGATTAACGATAGAAGAAATAAAAAAATTAATTTAAACTATTCTCCCAAGGTTGGTAATTTTATTTCAAATCCACCACCCTCAATTGGCACAATAATTCCTAAAATATTACCTGCTAAAAGGTTAAAGACTACCAAAACCACAAAAACTAAAACTATCCCAATTAAAGCATTAGTGATTTTATTTTGGGCTTTGGTGATTTTTTCTTTCTCTCCACTTGAAGAAATCCAATCAAAGGCACCCCACAAAAGATAAACCAGCATAAACAAACCGGCAACCAGTATAAACATTTGGATACCAAAGCCAATAAATTTACCCAATCCCTGAACGGGATTATCACCCCCTACATTCATGGCGGGAGGTGGGGAAATGCCACCAAATAGTTCATCGATTGCTGCGTCTGCTAATAGTTTCATTTTGGTATGATATCAGTCTTTAAGACAACTCCTAATAATTGGATAACTAAGTAACTAATAACAACAATAATCAGGCCCAAGACGGCAGTTGCAATTGATGCGTAAGCTTTTTTTAAAGCGTCAGGATTATCACCATGAGTCAAAATATCAAAAGCGGCTTTAAGAGTGACAAATAAAAAAATAAGTCCAGCCCCGGTCATAGCTAAAGGAAGAGCAAGACTGACAATTTGACCAATACTTGTTATTTTTGCTGCAGGAAAACTATTTTGATCAATCTTGAATGCGTAGACCATGAAGAAATTATAAGTTATAATTATCCTATGTTCAACCCTACTTTTACGATTACCAACAAAATTCTTACTAATATTTCCAAGATAGAAGCATCTGAGGAAGTAATCAAGCATTCGCCGCTTTTACCTCTTTGGGAAAAACAGTTTAAGGAAGAAGCTTTGATTAGAGCGGTTTATCATGGCACTCATCTTGAGGGTAATATTCTTCATAAGGACGATGCTAAAGATATTCTCATGGGTCGCGACGTCATTGGTCGACCGCGTGATATTCAGGAGATAATTAATTACAGAAAAGTAATTGAGTTTATAGATGACGAAGCAAATAAAAAAATTGATAAAATTTCTGAACAAATTATCAAGAAATTACATCGAATTTTGACCGACAAAATTTTAATTGGCGAGCAAATAGGTGAATATAGAACAAAACAAGTAATTATCAGAAATTCCGCCAATGGTGAAGTGACTTTTCGTCCGCCTCCTCCAATTGAAGTACCTTTTTTAATGCGCGAATTTGTCTATTGGTTGAATCGCGATGATAAAGATAAATTACATCCGGTTTTAAAAGCGGGGATTGCCCATCATGAATTAGTGCGTATTCATCCATTTTTAGATGGTAACGGTCGGGTTTCTCGCGTATTGGCGACTTTGATTTTATTCTTAGGAGGATATGATATCCGTCGGTTTTTTTCGCTTGAAGAATATTATGACAAAGATGCGATTACCTATTATCAGAACTTACAGAAAGCTTCGGCTGGGGATTTAAGCAGTTGGTTAGAATACTTTACATCCGGGGCAGGAATAGAATTTGAAAAAGTTAAAGAAAAAATCTTGAAATTATCTAAAGACGTAAAGTTAAAAGAAAAGTTCGGTGGTCAGCAGATTTTTTTAACGGAGCGTCAGATGAAGATGATTGAGTATATTCAAGAAATAGGCTATATTCAGAATCAAACTTTTGGAGATGTTTTTCCTGACGTGTCAGAAGATACGGTTTTACGTGATCTTCAGGATCTAATAAAGAAAGGTTTGCTTAAAAAAATTGGAAGTACTAAATCGGCACGTTATACTATGGTTTAGAATTCTTATAGATTCTGTCACTCGAGACGACTATTCCCCTGCGAGCCTCTGCGGTATACACCGCAATCCGGTTCTCGGGGAACCTTTTCTCTTCGTGACATCTATAAGAATTTCTCTGTCATCCCCGCGGAGGCGGGGATCCAGTCTAGAATTACAGTATTTAAAATTGTTTTATGCTTTTTTCTGAGCTTTCTAAATATTTTGAAAGAATTGAAAAAAATTCTTCCCGCCTGGAAATAACGAGAATATTAGCGGAATTATTTAAGTTATTGAATGTTCAAGAGATCACAAAAGTTGTTTATTTACTTCAAGGAAGAGTGGGCCCCGCCTATGAAGGAATTGATTTTGGCATGGCTGAGAGAACCATCATTAAATCTGCCATGTCCGCTCTCAACATTGACCGGAATTATTTTGAAAAAGAGTTTAAAAAGAGCGGTGATCTAGGGCAGACTGTTGAAAGTTTTAAAAAACTTTATAAGTCGTTTGAAGAAAAAGATATGGAAGTACTGGCAGTTTTTGATTTTTTTTATAAACTAGCGACTGCCTCTGGGAACGGTTCACAAGACGTTAAAGTAAGTCTTCTCTCTCAATTAATTCGCCAACTTGACCCGTTATCAGGAAGATATTTAGTCCGTCTTCCGACCGGTATTATCCGCCTCGGGTTTTCTGATATGACGATACTTGATGCTTATTCTTGGATGTTAAAAGGAGATAAGAGTTTGCGATCAATTATTGAGACCGCCTATCACGTCCGGCCTGACTTAGGATTTATTGGAAAAATATTAAAAGAAAAAGGAATTAAGGGTTTAGAAGAAATAGAACCAAAAGTCTTTACACCGATTATTATGATGAAGGCGGAAAGAATGTCATCAGCCAAAGAAATAATCAAGCAAATTGGCAAATGTTTAGTTGAGCCTAAATTTGATGGGTTTAGGTTGCAGGTGCATTATCTAGGGTCTGACCCTCGACGAGGGTCAGACCCTACCGAAAGCCTTCCAAAGGTTAGATTGTTCTCCCGAAGTCTCGAGGACGTTACATACATGTATCCTGATATTGTTGAAGGAGTAAGGAGGGAAATTAAAGCTGATGAATTAATCATTGAGGGGGAGGCGATTGGTTATAATCCAAAGACAGGTGAGTTTCTTCCGTTTCAGGAAACAGTTCAGCGTAAACGAAAATATGATATTGGGGCAAAATCAATTGAAGTGCCTTTAAAACTTTTTGCTTTTGAGCTTTTATATCTAAACGGAAAAAATTTTATAAAAAAACCGTTTATTGAACGAAGAAAAGCTCTGGAACAGGTGACGATAAAAAATAAGGATATAAGTAAGCAAATCATAGTTGTTGATCATCAAGAAGAAGTAGACAAAGAAGAACGGCTAGAGGAAATTTTTGATCAGGCGGTTGCTAAAAAGTTAGAAGGGGTGATTGCTAAAAAAATTGATGGTATCTATCAACCGGGCGCTCGCGGTTGGAATTGGATCAAGTATAAAAGGAGCTATTCTTCAAAGGTTAACGATACAATTGATTGTCTGGTGATGGGCTATGACTTTGGGAAAGGAAAGAGGACGGATTTTGGTATGGGAGCGTTTTTGGTTGGGGTAAGAGAAGAAAAAAATGATAAATTTGTGACGGTGGCTAAAATTGGTACAGGGTTGACAGATGAGGAATGGAGGTTTCTCAAAATTAAATCTCAAATATCAAAACTCAAAGATAAGCCAATGAATTATTCTGTTGATAAAGCTATGAATTGCGATGTGTGGATTTCTCCTGCAATTGTGGTTGAGATTAGGGCTGATGAAATTACTAAGTCACCAACTCATACAGCCGGCTTGGCATTACGGTTTCCTCGTTTAGAAAAATTTAGAGATGATAAAAAACCAGATGATGTAACTACGCTGGAAGAGTTAAAGGGACTCTCTTTATAAAGACAGTCTTATTTAAGACTGTCTTTATTTAAACCAAGTGACGATGAGATTTGAGCATATTTATAAACCTTAGAGGATATTCAATAAAAAATGAGGAAGGATTATATCTGATTCTTCTTCCAGATATCTTAACAACAACATCAGGTTCAAAATATATTTCCCCATATTTTTTTAAATGGATAGCTAAATCAATATCTTCATGAACTTTTTTATCATCGGTACAAAGCTCGTTTTTTACCTTTAGCCAAGTCTCTTTCCTTATACCCATGGAAGGTCCGATTAACGTCGGGATGCCAATAATTGCTTTAGACAAATAATAAAAGATATCTGATGGTAATGAAGATTTAGTTGCAACAGGGAGATCATATAACACAATTGGATTAGTAAAACCTACAACATTTTCATTTTTTGAAAAAACTTCTTTGATTTTTTTTACCCAATTATTTGGAAGGATGCTATCTGCGTCACAACGAGCGATGATTTCGTATTTAGCAGTATCAAAGCCTTTATTTCTAGTTGGAGTAATTCCTTGTTTTTTTTCAAAAACAAGCATGATGTCTTTATATTTTTTTACTATTGATACAGTGTTATCCGTACTATTATTATCAATAACGATGATTTCATCGGGTTTTTCACTCTGATTAAGCAAAGAATCAAGGCATTTTTTAATTCGTTTTTCTTCGTTATATACCGGTATAACAACGGAAACTTTCATAAATTAATTTTTTTTATCAAATTATTTTTAACATATTTAATTAATTTATCAATTTGATTATTATTTTTGTTAGGTTTTTTAATATAGAAAGAATATAGATATGATTTAAGTAAATAAGAAATAGGATTTTGTTGTTTCAGTATTTCAGATAGAATATCAAAGCTTTCCACAAGAAATAATTTAGCAACAATATCATAGGTTTGTTTTTCATACTTTAATGTTGTTTTTACCCCATTCAACGGAAATAGTTGCATTTTTTTATTTCGAAAAATATAGTTTAAATATAATTCCAACCCATAACCTTTCTTAGACATTTCTCTTAAATAAGGAGTAAGGTTTTTTTTCCAATAAGCTCTTTCACCACTGAGAGGTAGGAATAATTTGTCAGTTTTTATATCATTTGGATAACCAATAACAACTTCTTTTTTTCCTAAAATTAAAGGCTTAATTAATTTTGCCAAATGTGAATCATTTAATCCTGTTAAGTCGGCATCAATAAAAACAACAATCTCTCCTATTGATTTTTTAATTCCTTTTACAATAGCATAGCTTTTACCATGATTTTTTTTCAAACTGATTAATTTTATTTTTTTAAACTTTCTGACTATGGAAAGAGTATTATCATTAGAACCGTCATTAATAATTATTATTTCGTCTACTAAAGAAGAATTAATCAGAGATTTTAGTACGCCGCCAATTTTTTTTTCTTCGTTATAAGCGGGAACAATAACAGAAATAAGGCATTTTTTCATAAGAAGATCATATAAATAGTAAAACCATTATTTTGATATGCAATCGGGAATTGATATTGACTAGGCTTTTCGGAGACAAAATATTTGGCTCCATATTTTTTTGATATTCTTAAAATATCATTCTCAGATAAAGAATGGTAGGCATTTTTTGTAATCTTAATGTTTTTAATAGGGTCAATTGAGAATTTGATTAAGGCTCCTGGGGCGACGTCTTCAAACCTTGGCCGCCAGTAATCTATATAAGAAGGGAGAAATGCACCTTCAAGTAACTCAGATAAGGTTGAGACGGAAGATCTTTCCGAGACGACCCTCCATTCCAGGTCATAAAACCACCAAAGAGCAGGCGGAGTAATAAAAACAGTATCCTTTGGCGTATTATTTTTCGCCCATATCTGGACATCATAGCCATCATCTTTTATTGGCCAGATATTAATCCCAGGCCTCCAAACATTCATTGATTTAAAAATAAATAGCGTTAACAAAAATATAAAAATAATTAAACACTTAATTATTTTAATTAAATTATCTTTATCTATTTTTTTGTAAATAAACAGGGCAACTAAGGCAATTAGTGGAGATATTGAAAAAAATAGAGCAAAGATAAGTAGAATAATTTTATTTGTTTTTATTTTTTCGGAATAAAATAATTCAGATATGTAGCCGGCAAAATATAAATAGGCAAAAATATTAATAAACAACCCGACTCTGATAATCTGCGACTGAATAATTATAGTTAATGGGAGCCAAGTTCCTGCGACCGCCTGAACAATCAGAATAATTATGGAAGCCCAGATAAAATTTCTGACAATTAAATCATTATTGGATTTTTTTGTCGGCATGGTTAAAAAAAAGATAATCACAGTGGCAACACCGCTCAAGGTAGTAAAGTTTATTAAAGGATTTGTTGTAATAAGAGTAAAGACGTGAGCTAAAAGACTATTATTGATGATATAGAGCAAGCTTCGATCTAAGCCAACGTCAACATGTGAATTGCTGAACTTCCATATCAAAACGGGAGAAGCAAATAAAAGAAAAGTAAAAAATTGTTTTATAAAATTTTTGGCTCCTACTTCTTTAATTCTTAATAAAGAATCAAAAATAAACATTGCTAATACAAAATTTACTGATATGACGTGAAGGTTATACATTAATCCTAAAATTAAAAAAGCATACAAAGTTTTTTTATTGAGATATAAATTAATAGCAATCAACAAAAATGGGAGAACAAAAGTCCTGTTTAATAAACTAAATTCAAAGATTGGAAAACCAGCAAAACCAAGATGAGGGAAAATAAAAGCAATTACAGCTAAAAAAGGAGCAATTGGATTTTTGAATAATGTTTTTGCGAGATTGTAAATAGCCAAAAAAGTTAAGAACGTTGCCAAAAAATGCGTAATAAACATAGTAATTTCAAGTATTCCTAGCCGATAAAATGGAATAAAAAAATACCAAAAAAAAGAATAATGATAGTTTCGTAGTTCCAAAAATTTATCATTAGGGTAGAGGCTAAGATCGGATATTTTTTTTAAATCTGGGATATGAATGGCCTGATCAAAAGTACCAAAATAATAACCCATTAAGAGTATGGTTGCTAACGAAGCTATAGCAAAAAATATATATTGGTAAATTTTAATTTGCGAAATTTTGTAGCTAATTAATGTCAATAACTTTATCATTTTTATATTTTGAAAATTGAAATAATAGGATAATGATCGGAAGAATGAGATTCGATTCTTTCAGTTTTAATTAATTTTAAACCTCGGTAGAAAGAATAATCAGTTTTTATTTGCTTAGCAACCAACATGTTAATAAATGGCAATGTAAGGCGTTGGAACAAATTAAATTTTTCAAACTTGCCATTTCCAGAAAATTTTATCGTTTGTCTGATATTGGCAGTTGCCTCTAATAATCCAAATTTAGCCATCATCTTCTCAAGTCGCATTCTTTTATATGGAAAATAATTAAAATCACCGACGATAATCAATGGAGCTTTTATTGAAAGATGAATTGACTTTAGTGCTTGGTTGATATGTTTGACCCTCAATTCATTACTGCCAACAACGTATAGATGAACATTACATATACAGATTTTTTTCTTTGTCAGTTTATGGGTGAAATTTGTTTCTAAAACCGTTTTTGGTTGGTTATACCCAAGGACAATTCTTAGGATATTAAAAAAGAAATCACCCAAGTTAATTCCAAGATCAAGTTTAAATGAATCATTATATTCAAGGCCTTTTGGATTATAAAAAGTAATTACTCCAAAAATTTTTCCAAATTTGACAAATGAATTAGAATAATCAGCCATTTTATAGCCAAATTTTTCAATTTTTTGAACACTTTTATCATCAGTCAAAGCTTCCTGTAAGCAAATTATGTCCGGATGATAAGAATCGATCACTTCGCCAAGTTTATTGACGCCATTGTTGAATAAAGTATTGTAGGTGAGCAGGGACAAATTCATATGAATATTATACTAGAAAAGCTATTTTAGAGTATAAACATAGTTATCCACAGACTCTGGATAACTTTTATCATATTGTTGTAATAATCTAAAACGAAATATTAATACTATAAGATGTCCTATAGACAACGTTATATTATCTATAGGACTTGACAAACAATTTAATTTTGTTTATAGTAAGGCATATGAAGAAATCAATAATCTTTAAAAATAAGTATCAAAAGAAAAATGAACTAATTGGATTTGTTGCCGATCAATTTAAAAAATTAACGAAGAAGAATCTGAGAATACCGGTAACGTTGTATCATTTGTGATAGATAAGATCCGCCATCGTTCAGGTTCGTTTCGAGGATTACATCCACGCAAACGAATCTTCACTCAAGGCGGATTCAAGAAACAGTAATTTCAATAAATTGAAAACTGTTTCTAGAAAAAAGAGCATCACTACCGCTCGTATTTGAGGGAACGACGTATAGTAATGCCCGGTACTACGATAGCAAATAAAAATTGGTTTGTCAACCCCGACTCAGTCGGGGTTTTGCGTTTATTGATTTAGTCTATACAAAGCCCCAAACCCATTAGAAGACTTGAAAATTAACCTACCTATTTTTGACCACTTTTTCTCGTCTAAATTAGGGTATTTTTGGCGTTCTAATCGAGAGATTATCACATATTTTATTTGGTATTTCTTAATTAATAATTTAGTTTCATCAATACTATTTGATTCATAAAGAGAAACAACTTCTGGAATACGCTTTCCAACTACATCGGAAGATCCACGCCAGAGCCATTCATGGACCCACCAGCCGGCGACTGTTGGTAGACCAGTAAAGGAAGATATCCTCTCATAGTCAGTGTACGAGTCCCCTTGGGCCTCTAAAATGACAGGTTGTCCTTTTTCGTTTTTGTTTAGATAATCAATGATCTCATCATCTTCAAGAAAGCTTGTCTTTAACCAATCTTGACCATCCAATTGCACTGGACGATTAAGCGTGCCGTAGTATGAGGGAACAGAAAAATAAGGGTAGATTGACGGGAAGAAGAGGAAAACGACAAAGATGATAGATGATAGATAATAGATGATAGACTTTTTGATATTTTTTAACAAATAAAATGTGATGATTGAAGCGATTCCCATCATGGAAAAAGCTTGATAACCAAGCTTAAACATGGTGTTAGCCCGGAAATGAGCAGGGTAAATATCTTTGATATAAAAAAATTCAGGAATGATTGTTAGGAATATTCCAAATGAAAAAAGAATCAAAATAAAATTGTTATATGGTTTTATTGCTATATTGTTATGAATTCTGTTTTTGATTATTAAAAATATGATAAAACTAACCCAGAAAAATCCCCAGAGGAGAAAAAGCATCCAAAAAGGGGAGATCTGACAGTTGCCGGCTTCAAAAATAAATGGTCCGATCTTACCGATACTGGTCAAAAATTTAGGGGAACAGTTGACTCCAATACCGCTGACAAAAGGTTTAAAAAACCAAGAAAATGGCAAGGAAAAAATGACAAATGAAAAAATAAGAACAAATGAATTTAAAAATAATTTATAAGAGAATCGAAACATGACAAGGAAAATAAATAAAGTAAGCAATATATAGATTGGGCCGTCAAATGCGTTAGTCATATAGTGAATGGCGGACATGAAACCGAGAAAAATTATTGTAGAGACGCGGCATGCCGCGTCTGTACGTAATCTATTGGCAAAGAAAATAAATAATATTCCCAACGTTAATAATACAAACGGAATGTCAAATACATGTCCATGAAGGTCTGCAACTACGTACGAATATGAGGGAAATTCATGAATGGTGAAAGGAATAAGACGGGTGGCATTTGGATACCAATAAGCAGTCGGGTTGAAGACTGACAGAATTTTCCAGAAAGGAATAGGAGTTTCGTTTGGATAGCCTTTGGTAAAAAGATAGATCGTGTGAAGATTTCCACCGAGATTAACCAAATAAGCCCCGATTAAACCAAAGACAATAGCTTTATATTGAGATATTTTTTGATCATATTTTTTAATAATATTTATAACCAGCGAGAATACCTGAGTCACTCCTTGAGCAAAAATCGTCGCAAGAATTAAATTATAGCCAATAGAAGCTTTTATATTACTGAGTTTTATCAATAGAGCGCCGGATAAATGACCGAAATAATAGTAGTTGATTGGTTCGGATGAATACCAAATATCTTTTGGGGGAAAGAATTTAGTCCGTAATATTGAATTTATAAATCCAAAATCCATAAACTTTTCCAGGCCATGAATTGAAGGTTCTTGACTGCGGATAAAGGTCCAAAAGAAGAGGCAGAAGATAAAGAGGAATTCTTCGAAAATTATTACCTGTAGAGACGCGGCATGCCGCGTCTGTACGTCAGAAGAATTTTTTTTATAAATAAACCAATTAATAATTGCGAATAAACACAGGGAAAAGATTAACGCGGAACGATCAAACGGTAAAATTCTGACGATTCCTAAAACGAAAACAAAATAACTAAGAAGAATAATTCCTAAGGTTTTAGCGAATGGATAACCAAAGTCAAAAGAAAAGCTTTTAAATATTTTCTTGGTTAAGGGAGTAAAAACGATGCCAATAATGAGTAAAATTATATACCATTGAAGCGTAATTAGAATCCAGTTCATAGGAAATTATTATATAATAATGAGCATTAATATGGATTCAAAATATCAGCCGCAATTAGTCGAAGAGAAAATTTATAAAGAGTGGGAGGAAAAAGGTTATTTCAAAGCAAGTGTTAATAAAAAGAAAAAACCATTTTCAATTATTTTACCTCCACCAAACGCCAACGGTAGTCTTCACTTGGGACACGCAATGTTTACCTATGAAGACATCATGATCAGATTCAATAAAATGATGGGAAAGGAAACTCTTTGGTTATTAGGACTAGATCATGCAGGGACAGAGACACAATTTGTATTTGAAAAATATTTAAAAAAACAAGGCAAAAGTCGATATGACTACAAACGTGATGAACTTTATAAAATGATTTGGGACTATGTGGCTGAAAATAAAAATAATATTAAAAACCAATTAAAACGATTAGGATTTGCTCTTGATTGGAGTCGGGAAAAATTTACAATGGATCCAGAGATAGTCAAAATTGTTTATAAAACTTTTAAAGATTTATATAATCAAGGATTAATTTATAGAGCAAATAAATTAATTAATTATTGTACTAACTGTGGAACTTCATTTTCAGATCTGGAGGTAGTTTACGTTGAGAGAACTGATTCATTGTATTTCATGAAGTATGGACCTTTCACTTTGGCAACAACCAGACCAGAAACAAAGTTTGGTGATACCGCTGTGGCTGTTCACCCTGACGATAAGCGTTATCAGAAATGGATAGGTAAGGAGATAGAGGTTGATGGACTAATAGGAAAATTCAAAGTAATAGTGGTTGCCGATTGGGCAGTTGATCCTAAATTTGGAACAGGGGCAGTAAAAGTCACACCAGCTCATGATTTTAACGACTATGAAATTTCCAAAAGACATAACCTTCCCATGAAGCAGGTGATAGGATTTGACGGTAAGTTAAATGAACTAGCCGGGAAGTATCAAGGGTTAAGAATTTTTTCTGCTCGTCAACAGGTTGTTGCGGACCTCCAAGCAAAAGGGCAGATGGTAAAAATAAAAGAAGATTATGTACATCGTGTAGGAACGTGTTATAAGTGTGGAAAAGTTCTTGAGCCGCTCCCAAAAGAACAATGGTTTATAAAAATAAAACCCTTAGCTGATAAAGCAAAAGAACTAATTGAAAAAAAAGAAACTGAAGTTTTACCAAAAAGGTTTAAAAAAAGATTAACAACGATTTTAGATGATTTTATTGATTGGAATATATCTCGTCAGGTTGTGTGGGGCATACGAATTCCAGCTTATCGATGTAAGGCAAAAAATGAATGGTTTATTTCAACAGATAAGCCAGATAAATGTCAGATCTGTGATGGAAATGATTTTGAACAAGACGAAGACACTTTTGATACCTGGTTCTCATCGGCCCAATGGCCCTACGCCACATTAATGACAGAAGGACAAGAAACTTTTGATTATTTTTACCCAACTTCAGTAATGGAAACAGGGCATGATATACTCCGAGCTTGGGTTGCCAGAATGATGATGATTGGATATTTTTCCACAAAAAAAACTCCCTTCAAGACAATATTTTTACACGGAATGGTCCGTGATTCCAAGGGTCAGAAGATGAGTAAAAGTAAAGGAAATGTAATTGATCCAATTCTAATGATTGATAAATATGGGGCCGATGCTCTTAGGTCAGCGCTTATTTTTGGAACCAAAGAAGGAGGAGATATTTCTTTATCTGAAGAAAAAGTGATTGGAATGAGAAATTTTATTAATAAGATTTGGAACGTTGGAAGATTTATTGAAATAAATAATAAAGTAGTGGAGCAATTTATTGCTCCAAAAATTAATGGTGCGATGAATCGCACCACAACAAAAACATTATTAAAAGAATTGGAAAAAGAATACAAAAAAGAAAAGAAACAATATATAAGATACATGGATTCGTATCAGTTCTCAAAGGCTTTGGGGTTAGTCTACGAGTTTATTTGGCATCGGTTTGCCGATTATTACATAGAACAATTGAAAGATGAAGTAATTAATGGTAATATAGAAGCTCTCGGTAAATTGAAAGAAGTATATTTAGAGAATCTAAAAATGCTTCACCCGTTTATCCCATTTGTAACTGAGACGGTTTGGAAGGTGTTTAATAAGGAAGACAGTTCAATATTAGAAGTTAATTTATAATACGAATACCACTATGAAACGTACCTATCAGCCAAAAAAAGCTAAAAGAGTAAAAAAACACGGATTTTTAAAGAGAATGGATAGTCATGATGGAAGAAAAGTGCTGAAAAGAAGAAGAGGAAAAGGAAGAGCGAAGCTAACAGTATAATACGAATACTACGAATAAAGAAATCCGAATGCTGCAAATTATGCGAATATTCGTATAATTCGTATCATTTGCATAAAGATTCGTATCATTCGTATTATATTATGTTAAATCCAAACTTATTTAATACTGTCTTTGTCATTCCAATTTTAAATTTATTGGTTGTTTTTTATAAGTTATTTTTATTTATTAAGCTTCCTGGTGCTTTCGGATTTGCGATTATTGCTTTAACAGTCGCTGTCCGCTTACTTTTTCAACCTTTTTTTCAGAAACAGATAGAGACAGCCAAAAAAATGCAGGAACTCAAACCTCATTTAGATAATCTTTCTTCAAAACATAAAGATGATAAAAAACAACTTCAAGCTGAGCAGTTGAAGCTTTATCAACAACATGGAATTAATCCGACTTCCGGTTGTTTGGTAATGATTATCCAACTACCAATCTTTATTGCTTTATATAACACCCTAAATTTATTTTTATTAAACGGTCATGCAGAAAAGACAATTACGGCTATAAATAAAGTTTTGTATTTTTCTTTTTTGAAAATTGATTCAGTTAATTCTTGGTTTTTTGGATTGGATTTGGTTAAAACGCCAAAACAAGCCGGTACATGGATATATTTATTAATTCCGTTGATAACAGGAATTCTACAATATTTTCAAGCTCAAGCCTCTATGCCGTCAACCTCAGGAGAGAAAACCTCCGCGGTTGGCTTAAGCAAGAAACCAGGGCAAACCGCGGAGGTTAAAAACAAGGATGGTGGCGGTGATTTCCAAAAAGCCATGAACACGCAAATGAAATACATGTTTCCGCTGATGATCGGTTGGTTCTCATATACTTTGCCAATAGGCTTAGCTTTATATTGGAATATTTTTTCGATTATGGGTATAATACAGTACAAAAAGGTGAATGGAAAATTAAAAGTTAAATAAATAATACAAATACAACGAATGAAGAAATGCAAATGACACGAATTATACGAATATTCGCATAATTTGCAGCATTCGCATAAAAATTCGTATCATTCGTATTTTAAAAATAATATTATGGATAAGACACAGGTTATCAAAACTGAAACGGAAGAACTATTGGGAAAAATGATTACAAAGTTTGAGGTGGAAGTGACCGATGATGGCGGAGTTTTTCAGGTAATTATTAAAACTGATGAAGAAGTATCAACTGTAATCGGTCGCCATGGAGAAACAATCCGAGCCATTCAAAAAATATTAGAAGTAATTCTTTACAAAAAATTTAATGAAAGAGTTGAAATTTTAGTGAACGTCAACGACTTTCGGGAAAAACAAAAGGAACGACTTGAAACAATGGCTCGTGAATATGCAGATCAAACCAAAGCAGCCGGAACAGCCGGATATATTCGCTCACTTTCATCTTTTGAGAGAAAGTTGATTCACGAATTTATAACTGCCAACTATCCTGACCTGACCACTTCGTCAGTTGGAGAGGGTAGGGAAAGACAGTTGGTGATTGAAGCCAAAAAATAATACGAATACCGCGAATAAAGAAATACGAATATAGCAAATTATGCTAATATTGGGTTATGGGGAAAATTATACACCCAGAGCTTTCGTTTAAAGTTAATGGAATTCTATTTAAAACTCATAATCAATTGGGAAGATATTATAGCGAAGGACAATATGCTGATTTTGTAGAAAAACTTCTCAAAGAATCCAATATTAGGTATGAACGCGAAAAAATACTTCCACCGATATTTGATGGAGAAAAGACTGGAAGAAATAAAGTAGATTTCTTAATAGAAGATACAATTATTTTAGAATTAAAATCAAAGACAATAATTACAAAAGACGATTATTATCAAGTAAAAAGATATTTGACGGCGCTAAATAAAAAACTTGGAATTATAGTTAATTTTAGATCTTCTTACATTTATCCAAAAAGAGTTTTGAATTCTTCAGCAAATGAATAAGTTTTTATTCGTATAATTTACATCATTTGCATAAAATTCGTAGATTCGTATTTTATTAGTTGTTTAGCTTCGTGATTTTTGTTAAAGTGTAATCATGGCTGACGAAAAATTTATTTTAGATGTCAATGATCAAGATGGGTTTAGAAAGTTTATTGAATATGAAGCAGCTACATTAATTATTTCCCTCCTTGAAAAAGGGTCGGTCGATGAGGATAAGGCAGGTAAGCTTTCACAGTTAACTCTCGACTTGATAATTCCCGGAATGACCGTTGAGGAACTTTATTTGAGCGGAGTCAAGCTTGATGATCACGATCCAGAATTGGCTCCGGTCGTCTACAAAATCATGAAGATCTATGAAGAAAAATTTGAGAAAAAAGCCATCGCTCAAGTCTCAGTCATGGTCAAAAACAAGCAGTTTGGCCAGGCACAGGATTTAGTAAAAAAAATTTTACAATTTAAGATGGGTAATTAATTCTGTTATAATACTTGAGTATGACCAACGAAAATAAAAATAAGGCAATAAAAATAATCGAGAAACTTAGACTTATTGAAAGCGAAATATTTCGCCTGTCTTCTAAGTATGGTGTAAAAACAGTTGACGAATTAGACCTTCTAATTAAAAAAGGTAAATTGACTGAAGAAGATGCCGGAAACGAAGTCTTTCTTTTTGATTATTTGATTAGTGAAAAGGAAATTCTAGAAAAAGAATTAAAAAAATTAGAGATAAGCAAAGCCTTGATATGGAAAAATTTGCAAAGTTTGCTCGAATTGCCGAAATTGAGTTTTCAGACATAATTCTCTCAACTCATTTACTTGATCTAAAACTCAGAATTTACTTTAAAGACAAAAGTTATCTTGATTTTTTCTATACAACACATCTTAGAATTCAAAGATTTTCGATTCATTGGGAAAGAAATCATGTAGATAAAACAATCTATAGACTTGATAATACTCCGGACACAAAATGGAAACGGGTTCAAACATTTCCATTTCATTTTCATGACGGTAAGTATGATAAAGTAAAACAAACACCATTTTTTATCAAAGATGACTTCAAATTAGAAGAAATATTTAGAGATTTTTTGAAGTTTGCGAGAAAAATTATTGTTCAAAAAAATGTTTGAACCGGTATGAACACCCATCCAGACAATTGTAATTATACTAACAAATTAGGTAAATTTTTGAAAGCTAATATTCATTTTATAATTCATTACTTCAGCCATTTTCTCCAGGAAGCCTAAAGAAGGATTGACGTTGCCAGCTTCAAAACGGGCAATCGCTGACTGTTTGGTACCAATTTTTTGGGCAAGCTCTTTTTGAGTTATCCCATTTTTCAAACGAGCAGATATTAACTCGGAAATTATTTTATAACGAGGAGCCAACCTATCATATTCCTTTTTGACAGCCTTATTTTGCAAAAGCTCTGATTTTAATTTTTTCCAGTCTTTCATATGAGATTAGTATAACATGAATGTTATGTCATGTCAAAAAAATAAATATATCTTTATAAATAAATATAACTTAACAACGGCCGTGGGTAAGATATATATCGAAGAAATTACATTGTCCCAAAAATCTAATCAACTACTTTTGTAGGTTATCCTTCGACTTCGCTCAGGACAAGTAAGCGGTTGACAAGATTAATACCACTATTTAAATTTAACTTGAGATAAGTTAATTATAAATTACATCTATCCCACGGCCGTGGACAAGATAACTAAATTTCAATATTATGAAAAATTTAAAGGAGACAAAGTTGAAAAGAGGACAACTATATTGGTATATCTTAGAAATTATCGGTTTGACTTTAGTATCAGGCGGTAATCCGCTTCGACCGATTATTCCTTTGGCTATTAAAGAAATCATTAAAATTCTAAAGGAAGTTAAAAATCTAAATGTTGAGGAGGTAAAAATAAGAAAAAGCTTAGAAAGATTGGAGGAAAAAGAAATCGTTGATATAGAAGAGAGAGATGGAAAAGTTTTCGTGAGATTAAAAGATCAAAATAATTCGACAATAATAAAATATTCGATCAAAGCACTTTTAGATTTTAAAAAGAAAGAGAAAAAATGGAATGGAAAATGGTTTCTAATTTTTTTTGATGTACCAGAAATACAAAGAAATAAACGGGATTATTTACGTGATTATTTACAAAAAATAGGATTCTATAGATATCAACAGAGCGTTTACATTTTTCCTTACGAGTGTGAAAAGGAGATAGATTTAATCAAAAAGATTGTTGAGGGAGCAAAATATATGAGGTATATAATAGCCGAGAAAATAGAGGATGAAGAAAGAATTAAAACCTTTTTTAAACTGTAATAATTATCTTACCTACGGCCGTGGAGGAGTTAATTAATTATTTGGGACTTCAGAAGAACTTGGTAGAGGGAGGGTCCGACCCTGTATATATAGACAGGGAGTGAAGATATCTGATATTATAAAGACATAAAGAGGAATTTAATAAAATTCCATAGGTTAGTAATTTAGCTAAGCCCAAGATCTGGTCAAAAAAGTTTTACAATTTAAGATGAGGAATTAATAATATGGGTGCACCATTGAAAGATTCAGGACAAGGGCAGATTTATATTAGAGAAGCAAAGCTCAACGTAGTTGCTTCACAAGAAGCTAGACAGGTAGCAGAAAAAGCCGCAACTCAAGAAAGATTAGCTAAAGAAGCAATACAAAAAGCGCAAGTAGAAAGAGCTAGAGCAATCATAGTTTTAACAGGAGGCAATAAAGAATCAGCGCGATTAAGACATGAAGCAATGAGAATGTTGTCCGGCGGAAATGCGACTCAGGAAACAATTGCAAATATGATGAGGGCAGAAACAAGAATCATTAATAATGAAAATATTCCCACTGATCAAAAGCAAGAAAAATTTCAAAAGGCAAAATCACAGTACGAAAAACTTCTAACATTTGCACAGTCTCGACAGGAGCAAACAAAAAAAAATATTGAAAAGATGAAAAAATCAAAAGATCCTATCCGCCAAGCTACTGGATTTGATATAGAAATAGCTTTAAAAAAAGCAGAAAAGAATAGTTTTAAATTAGAAATAGATAGATATAATGATTTAATTAAGGCGGGTATAAATGATGAAGGCAAACAATTAAAACAGTCAGAATATCAAGAGTATCAACTAACAGTAAGTAAACTTACTGAAAAACAAAGTGAGATTACAAAGCAACTTGATGGTGAGGAAGGTAAAGATGGACTAATAACACAAAGAGAAAATATTCCAGGAAGTAGCAGCATTCCTAATATAGTTGAAAAAATGGCCGTTGCATTAACTCCAGAGGTTGGCACAGAAATACTAAAAGGTGAAAAAATAGCAGGTGAAAACGCGGCTGCAGAAATTAAATTTGCCGATGAACACCCTGTCGAGTATTTGCAAAATTTTTTATCTGAAGCTTTAACCACTCCTGAAGGAATGAAGAATTTAGAAGAAAGAATGGTTAAAGCAAATCTACTCACTGAAGCTGACAAAAAAAGCTTTGAAGATTTTATGAATTTGGGTTTAGATCCAAAAGAAAGAGCAGCTATGTACGCAAAGAATGGTGGGAAAGGTCTACTTGGATTAAGCGGAATCATGGGCTTGCTTGCCTATCTATCCTGGAAAAAAAGTCAAGAAGGAGCCGGACAGCAAATGGGTTAGCACTTTCTCCTTGTTTAACTTCTCGAAAATTGATATATTTTTAGTATAGGTAAATTAAATGAGAATAAATATGCTCGAACCAAATGGTGAAGCTAACCCAGCTCAAGCTCCTGGCGAAAACGAGGCGCTTATTGCGCACATTCAATCAATGACAGCCCGTCAAATAGTTGCTGAGTTTAACAGTGCAAGAAACGACGGCCAAGATATAAAAGAGATAATCGATCGATCTGAGGCGAGTTCAAAGAAAATAGTTTCTATGGGTAGGGAACTTCCAGAGGAAGCAAAAACACCCAATAACCAACAGAAAATTGATAATGTGGTGGCTAGAGTTAAACAGGCGGTAGTGGCATTCCATCATAAGGAAGAAGTGAGGGCTCTGGTAGCAGATCCTGAATCACGCGACATTTTGAAAAAATTATGTGAAGAAAGATATCCGATCGATATTATAGTAAAAAAGATTGATGGAAATAATGCTATATATCTATGTGATCTGATAGGTAAAGGACTTGATGGAAGACTGTCAACAACATCTGATTTAGTTAATGCCTTTGCCGATATAAAAAATCTTCAATATCTTGATAATAATTTGTATATCTCGATTTCAGAATTATTTCAAGAGAAGGCGGAGCTTCTCCAAGCATCAAATGAGGAAATAGAACAATTAAAGAGCGAAGATCAAAAAGAAAGAGAAAAATCTGGAAAAGTAAAAGTTGATAGAAAGAAAATTTTTGAAAAACTTAAAAAAGATTCAGGTGAATTGACTGAAAGAATATCTCGTATTATAGATCGCTCTGTTAAATATGAGAATGTCAAAGGTTCAAGAATAGGAAAAGAAATTGAAGAATCAGCTTCAGGTGAAAGAGAATTGGATGAAAAAATTAGAGATGAGGTACAGGGAGTGAAAGCAACTATTAAGTTTAAGCTTAGTCAGTTAACAGGGAATGAGGCTGGGGTATTTAGGCCAGATATGACTCCGGAAGAGGTAACTGCAGAAATGGTCAGAATAAGTACTTCCAAAAAATTCTTAAGCCACGAAGATGTTGAAAAAAATTTTGATAGATTCCAAGACTATATAGAGAGTCTAAGGTCAGCGAGAATTATTACGGGCCAAGATGTGGAAAGTATTTTACGTGTAGCAGAATCAATAAAAGAAAACTCTATGCAGCTGGTAGACTATCGAGAATTTATGGGTACGGGTAGTCTATATCACTACGCACAAAACTATATTTCAAGTTGGGAAGAATCGCAAAAAGAATTATTAAAGGTTCTTGATGATAAATCTAAATTTCTCGAATATGCTCAAAAAAAAGAAACTTATAATGGCTTTAAAGATCCAAAAGATTGGGAAAAATTTAAATCTGATATTAGATCTCTATTTGAAACAATCTTTTCGGCAACCGCCTCAAACCCCAAAGATTTCTGGGAACGTTCTTTTAATGAGCTGACAGAGGGAATGGTCTATAAAATGTTGACTGGTTCCTTAATTAAACTAGGAAACGAAGTACAGGGTGATCAGGCTTATGGAGTCGACAGTAAGATTAAGATTGGTGTCGCGGATTACTATGCTAAGAAAGAAACAGCTGCGTATCAAGGGTCCTTACTCCATGGAGGAGCTAATATTACTGAAAAAAAAATAATGGATGTAAACCTTGGGAAAGCGGTTGAATATCTGACTCATGAGATGATTGATTATAAGGAGTTGAGTCAATATGGTCATGATGTCAACGTCTTGTGTGAGTTGGGGCTGGGCTTTGAAGAGTTGGCAAAATTATCCGGAAGACTGAGGATGGAGGATGTAACTCGAATGATTAAGAGTATGCCTGGTTTATCTGATGCCATGCAAATGTATCATACTAATTTACTACTTAGTACAGCTTTAGCTGGTAGAGCGATACCCGTTGATTTTGGTCGTCAGGGAATTGATCATCTGGACTCGGTCGGATGGCATACTTTTACTAAATTAAAAAGTTCAAAAAAGATAAGGGAAGCATATGGAAAGCGATACAATTTAAAAATTGCCGAAGACAGAATAAAATATGAGGCTGACATGAAGAGGCTTGTAAGACTTGCGACTGGATTGTCGAAAGGTGTAACTGGTGGTTTTTTTGGAGCAGCTTACTACAACTTAATATCTGTAGAGTATAAAACTGAAGCTGCAGAAGACAGAGCTAACGAGACAAGAGAGCATATAAAAAAGTTGATCATAGATGGGGATACAAGAGATGTAAGTGTATTAGTTGATGGTTATAAATCAATGAGCGATCGAGGAATCGAAAAAATGGTGACTTCAATTGATGCATATCTTCAACAACGAAGATTTCAAAACCCTCGTTTAATTTCTGAATTTGATGGATCATATGCGCCAAGAGATTTGAAGGAATATAAACCAGATGCTGAAGACGAATGGACTAATCACACCGATATTAAAAAATGGCGAGATTTGCAAGATAGAGCGAGAGCTAATGGACGATGTAACGAATTGATTGACAAAGATAAACGAGTGATTTTTTTTAATGAGGCAATGCGCACCAAATGTGAAGATTTAGGAATACGCGAAGGGTGGAGATTTTATGATTATCGACGTCATTTAGTATATGAGAAAGATGAGGTGGGTGCTCATACTATTCACGAAGTTTCGGGGCAAAGGAAAGTTGATTTTTATAAAACAATAAGACGCTTAGAAGGAGTAGGTACACAATTGGTAAAAATATTTATTAATGACCTTTTTGACGGAAGTTTTTCTTTTGAAAAAGAAGTATCAAATTTATCGCTCGAAGATGTAGGTAGACAAGTGATTATCGATAACATCGCATCTCTTCGGCCGCTTGCCTCCGCAAGTTGGGATCCAGAAGCAAATAATAAAAATAAATTATTGAACAAAGATCAAAAAGATGCCTTAAAATTAATTTTATATGAAAAATATGTCTATGACCCACTTCGTCGAACTAGGCCTTCAGAGTTTATTGGCATGGAGGACAAAAGATATATGACGGAAGATGAAGTACGTGGTACTTTATTAAATGAGAGAGACAGGGATGGTAATTATCTAGCTACCGAACGATTGACATTTCATGATCAACTGACACAATATTTAATTGATAAATTTGGAAATAAGTATAGTACTTCCTGGATTGAGACAAATCTTCTACCCGCCTATATCAGCGCCGTCCAGGTGGTTGAAAAAAATGAATGGGATGAAAGATTAAAAATCTGGGAAAGGGAACAGGAATCAGGAGTAGTAACAAGTAACGAAAGTATCTTTGGTTATACTTTGGGAGCTGATGCTTTTGATAGCCATGAAAATTTCGAAAGCTTAAAAGAGGTATACCAAAGTTGTCGGGAAAAAATAGGTGCAACTAAAGAAGACGACAAAACCTTTTCGATGAGAGATGAAGATTTTAGAGAATCGGTAAAAGGTTTCTATAATCGCATCACCACAGTTTTAAATACTGAAAGATGGGATCATAATCAGGAGCAAGACAGGGACGGTCGCTTCTATCACCCGACGTCTCACAAAAGGGAAAAATTGATAAAGCGATATGCGCGGATGTTAAAAAGCGGAGAGGGAGGCGTTGATAGATATCTCACATGGAATCTTCTCAATATGGACCAAATATATTTTGAAACATCAGGAAATAGAAGTCAAGAAAGAATGTATGGTGAATCGGCATTATTGGCAAAACAAATGGTACCTGCACTTGTCCATATTATAACCGATGGTATGACTTCGTTTACCAAAAAGATTGTCGACAATGTCCATGATTTGGAAAAATCAATTAAAGAACATTTTGGGGAGGATTTTAAAAAGATACATGCGGCTGTGGCAAATATTGATACCGCTACAAGCTGGGATTACTGTGGAAAAATATTAATGTGTATGGAGAGGATGATGGTAAAAGATAAGGTCTTCCGACTTGGAGTTATTGGGCCAATAGCCGGGGGTCTTTATCGTAGAGTGGCCGAGGGTCAACAAAGTTTTATGACAAGTAAGATACCCGTTACCGACTCTGAAGGAGCAACTGACTTAGATTCTACTGGAGCTTTTGTTTTCTATCGGGTGCTGGGCGATGCTATTGATATGCCTCGTGAGAAAGAGCAAGTTGTGGATTATGAAGCACCTAAATTTTTAGGTAAACCTTTAAAAGGTTTTTGGGCAAGAGTCATACCTGGAAAGCCGATACATGCCCATGGTAAGAAGGTTGTGGTAAGTATTCAACACTTAATTGAGAACTCAAAAGTAACTACAAAAAACAGGATTGTAGAACAATTACCGATGATCGGGCCAATATTTTTAATAATAATGGCAATGCTTGCAAAATTAGCTTTTGATAAGGATAATAAAAAATAGACTATGAAAAAAATTATTTTATCCATATTTCTATTATTTTTTCTTTATTTTATACCAAAGATTACTTATGGACAAACACCAGTTCCAACAATAGGAATAAATATTGACGAAGATATATCAATACCTGTGTTGACTTGTGGTGTTGCTGGAGACACGGAAGGAAGAGATAAATGTTGCTATACACCTTTTGATAATCAATGTACGAGTCCATTATTAGATTTTGCGATTACAAATTCAACGTTAATTCCTCCATTACAGGCGATTTTGGCTAATGGTGTAGAAAAGTGCGAAAAAATAAAAAAATTTGCGAATGACAATAATGACACACCGTGCGTAATCGGAGATCCTTCAACGTCTGACTATTCTAATCCAAGTTGCAAATGTACAAGTGCAATTCCACTTAGTTCAAATCAAGCGATGATTAATATGTGCTCTCGATATTTATCAACCAATCCAACAGAAGCAACAAGTTGCGTTAGGTGCGCTTCAAGTGACGGTATGTGGACGGGGATGGGTTGTCTGCCTTTGGACTTAAATACTTTAATCAGTAGTTTTGTCCTGTCAATGGGCATTGGAATAGGGGGAATGTTTGCTCTTCTTTGTATAATTTATTCTGCCTTTATGATGCAATCATCACAAGGCAATCCGGAGAAGTTAAAGAAGGCTCAAGAAATGATCACAAGTTGTATTATGGGGTTGATGTTAATTATATTTTCAGTCTTCATTATGAAGTTGATAGGGGTGAATATTTTGCGAATACCTGGATTTGGTTAACAAGATGGTTAGGGTTTATGTTGTTGTCCTGCGTTATCTGCGAATATCTGTTTACCACCAGGCAGTTTTTGTAATAAGTCTCTTACAGGTTTAATATAGAATCCAATTCCGGCGACCTTAGATAGTTCTCCAAGTCCGCCGGAAATTCCGGTTGTGGCACCGCCAAAGAATACGCCTGGACCGGCTTGATCAAGTAATCCCGGCTTGGGAATAAATACGGCTCTGACAGCTTTAACCAAATCCGGAGTCATGAAAAGTATAGCCATACCTATAATGTAACCAAAACTTTTTGGTTCTACTCCACCCAAAAGAGGGAATGTTACTAAATTTCCACTAGAAGCTTTATCAGCAATAATAGAACCAAGAACAAAAATTCCTATTACTAAAGGAAAGGTAATTAATTCTCCAGCTAAATTTTTTAACCAGTTAATAAATGCATTTTGACCCGGAATGGCTTCAAATAGCAGGTAAATAGGAGATAAGATAATACTTAATAGAATTTTTATATAAGAACTAAAGAGCATAAACACTATTCTGAAAAATATAAATACTAAAGAAAACCAAATGATTAAGCCTAATAACAAATTAACTCCAGCATACATCAAAATACCGAACAATAATATTGTTGTTATAAAATTTGCTCCACCTAAAAATGGGTCTACAATTGCTTTTAATTTGGCCGAAAGTTTAACGTTTGCTACGACTATACCTCCTTCAACCGCAGGCTCCGCTTCGCTCAATCCAGCAAGTGCTTTCTCGATTATATGTGTTTCTACCCATTGAATTACAGGTAAAGACACATAAGTAAGAATACCTCCTCCAACAATTCTTGTTATTAAACCAAGACTAGGAATCAAACCTAAAATTGCATTTGGTAAAGTATATATAAATGTCCAAAATGAATTATCATTAAGTTTACCGGTACCAGTATAAACTGCGCCAAGATCTGCTGTGAGATAATATTGTTGTAGAGCGGGTATATCTTTTGGAGCCGTAATACTGTTACCTCCAGTAAAATCATAGACTGGACCTAAAATTGAAATAATTACTGCAATTAGCATATACATCAAATCAATCATAAATCCGGCGATGGCGAAGGAAAAGGTAATTAAGATTAAAGCAATTATGATTTTTGGGAGAGAATTTTCTACGGAGATGACAGTTTGAGGATTGATCTTAGTGCGGAACATAATCATAAAACCGATTGCTATTAAAACGACTACTAACAGTAGGTATGTTACATCTCGAAATATCTTCCAAATTTTGGCAAAAGGCTGGATTGAGCCCATACCGATTCCTTCAGCGGCCAGAGTCTTTGGGACAAAACCGGCATTAGCAAGTCCTGAATAAGTCCAGGCAATTCCTGAAGCCGGTGGATTGGCAAAAGGCAAGACTATTAAATTACTCACAAATCCTAGAAAACTTTTTCCATAGTTTTTATCAGCATCGGCGGGATTATTGGTACAGGCTTCTCCCATCATCGAGCACATCATTCCTTTATACATAAAAATAGTCAGCTTGCCCTGGGTAGTTTTGTTAAGCTCTTTATCATTGATTACTTTGTAGATTTCTTTGCGGTTTTCTAAGATTGGATTCGTTTTGGATGTATTTAAAGCAATTTTGTCTTTACTTATAAAATGGGAAAAAAGTGAGATGACGGCAAAGTAGACGATGACGACTAAAAGAACTTTTTTTGCAATATTTAAGTAGGGTTTCAAAAATGAGAACATAAATTTATTATAATACGAATGATGCGAATTAAGCAATGCGAATATAGCGAATTATGCGAATATTAAAATGAATATTTAGTCTGGATTCCCGCCTCCCCTTCGATGGAACTCAGGGTAAACGCGGGAATGACATAAGGAATATTTACGCTTGACATGGGTAAATAGTTACTATGGAATGTTACTAAAATATGAAAATAGATACGTTGTTAAGTATCTAATTGTTACCTGTGGTATTAAAAATAATAAACTTAATCTAAAAATTCACTTGACAATATTTTAGATTTGTAGTATAAGTAAAAGTATTATATATTGAGCAAAGTCGAAATATGAGAACAATTACTGTCAGCCCACAAGGGCAAATAACTATACCGATGGATTTGCGTCGAGCTTTAAATTTAAAGTCAGGCTCAACGATGATACTTGATGTGGTTGATTGGGTAAAAAGTAAAGCAATGGTATTACGACCAACTCCTAAAAATTGGGTCGATGAGGTATCAGGGTCCGGAGAGGGGCTTTGGGGTAAAGACTCGGACGAGTATTTAGAAAAAACTAGAAATCAATGGTAAATAAACTGATAAAAACTGCGATAGAAGCAAAGGTAGTAGGTGTTGATACGATGCTCTTCATTTATCTTTTCGAGAATAATAAAAAATATTTTTTAATTGTCAAAGAATTATTTTATTTGTTGGAAAAAGAAAAAATCACAGTAGTCACTTCAATTATCAGTCCTATTGAGATAATATCAACGCCTTCGATCGAAGAATATCCGGAAAAACAACGACTATATCTTAGTTTTTTTAAAAAGATGAAAAATTTGAGAATAAAAGAAATAGATTGGGAACTGGTCGAAAAGGTGGGATATTTTCGAAGGAAATATAATTTGCGTACTCCAGATGCGATTCAACTAACAACAGCAATAGAATCACAGGCCAAAATCTTTATGACTAATGATATAAAGTTTAAGAAAGTAACAGAAATTCCAGTTTTGATTCTTGATGAGGTTATTTGAGCAAGAATTTATCTGCACCTAATCCAGAATAGTTTACTGTTCTCCAGCTTTCGAATTCTTTCTGGGCAGTATCTTTTGGATCTTTGAGGGTGACTACAAATTTATCTTGACTATAATCAAAGTCGATTGAGAAAGTGGAAAGACTGAGTGGAACCTTTGATTTTAGATCTTTTTTTTGGGCGGCCAAGTCAACTATTTGTTGAGGTATCGGTTCGTCGAGGGCACCGGTAAAACCGGCCTTTATCGTTACTGGTGTAGGGTTGTTGGTGTTTGGTGACTGGTTGTTGTTGGCAGATGGATTAGTTTCGACAGTTGTGGGGAGGGGAGAATAGGGACTAGGGACTAGACTGTTAGGGGTTAGGGAAGAAGGTTTTTTGGTAAAAGGAATGACAATGATAAGAATAAGCAATATAATAAGAGCTCCGGAGATGGCGAGATAAACTTTGATATTTTGTGAATCCATAAATATAATACGAATCTGCGAATTTATGCAAATTCTGCGAATTATGCGAATTTCTTTTGTTTTATTCGTATAATTCGTATCATTTGCATTTCTTCATTTGTGGTATTCGTATTATTTTATTTCTTAACCCCAAATGCTAATCTATATAACGGATACGGGTAACGGGTATTTTCATTATAAGGGATTTGATAACGGCCATAAGCTGGATCATAGGCAAAAATATTTCCTTTAGCATCAATATCAGTGATCCAAAAATAATGGCCGCAACCTTTCTCGCAAAAACTTGCTAAAGTAAAAAATGTCCAACCGGCGTTTAGATATTTTCGGAGTTGTGGGACAACAGTATCTGCTTTTTCTAAATCAAAAACAAGATAGTCGGTAGTTTTTAACCCGAGCGATTTCAAAAGTTCATGAGCATCAGAATAACGGGAACCGTCATTTCCAAGGAGATAATCATTTGATTTATAAAGGCCAACGACAGTTTTCGGATCGTATTTTTTATCCATATAACTTGAGGAAATCATTGCGACCGTTGTTGGTCCACAACCGGCACTACATAGAGTTCCACCATCGGGTAAAGGTAAACTGCCTTGGTCACCGCATTGGGCATAATAAGTGAAAGAGGGATTAGGGGTTAGACCGTTAGGGGCTAGAGAAGAAGGGCTGGGGGATTGTTCGATTGTTCCATTGTTCGATTGTTGAGATCCTTCACCAATGTTATTTAGATCATCCATTAATTGAAAAAAGTCTTTTACTTTATTTTCGAGCTTATGGATAGAATCGCTTGGGGTTGGAATAATTTTTTTATCAGTAAATAAAATATTTTTTTTGCCACCGCTACTGTTAATAATAGAACTTAACTGATTTTGATCGACCCATTGATTAAACATTTCTTCAGCTTGGGGAGTTTTTTTCTCAACGACGACTTTGTTTAATTCAGGTACGTAGGCGGCTTTAAAATCGAGTGTTTCAATTGATTCGAATGAATTTGATAAATTATCTAAATCTTTTAATCCTTGATCGCCACCTGTTCCATTAGTTCCTCGGTCAGGGAGACCGGTCGGGAAAGGAGAGTTATTTTGGGTGTCCGTCGTTGTTTTTTTTCCTAGAGAAAGAAGCATTGAGGTAATTACGAGAAGGATAAGGAAAGCTCCGGCAATAACTAAATATATTTTTTTCATAAAATTACAGTCACTAATTCATAAACTCGGTTTAGTATTTTTCGTCCGCCACACCCCCAAGGGGGCCCCTGGCGATTAACGAAAAATACTTACACCTCGTTTAAAATTAGTTGACATTTGGTCGAATTTTCCTGATAATGAAAATATGGCTGACTATTTTGATTTTATTAAAAAACCGACTACTAATGCAACAGCAAATCCAGTAGGGCAAAATCAAACTTCAAATATCAAACCTCAAAGCCAAGATCAAAGTTTAAATCCTAAAACCAACATAACCCAACCACCAATCAAAACTGTTCCAACATCTAATATTAATCCTCCACCTCCTACTACAAATAAACCCCTAGTCCCTAGTCACCAGTCACTAGTCACTAACAACCTCGACCTAATGACCCATCTAACTCAACGTTCAAATCGGGTTATGATGGCGGCCCAGACAAAAGCAAAAGAGCTAAAATCAGATTTAGTCGACAGCGAACATCTTTTATACGCTTTGACAACTGACAGCGAAATCTACAACTTACTGGTTGAATCTAAAATCCAACCTCAGTTAATCACTGATGAATTAAATAAAATTTATAAAAGAGGAACCGTTGATCGAGCTCCTCAATTTTCTCCTCGAATTAAAAAAATTCTTAATGATTCCTTAGTTGTTGCAAGAAAACTTGGATTTGAATTCATAGCACCGGAACATATGATGTTAGGGCTGTATGAAGAAGGTGAAGGGGTAGGAGCGAGAGTATTGGTCAAGTTAGGTTTAACCAAGGAAACTCTTAATAAATTAGTTGTTGGAAAAAAAGAAGGTTTGAATGAAGAAGAAAAAAAAGCCCAGAATAAGAAAAAAGCATTAGAACAATTTACGATTGACTTAACGGCCAAGGCGTCTCAAGGATTACTTGATCCGGTTGTTGAACGATCAGCCGTGATTGAGCGGGTAATCCATATTCTATCCCGCCGGACTAAAAATAATCCTTCATTAGTCGGAGAAGCGGGGGTTGGAAAAACTGCCATCGTTGAGGGACTAGCCGAAAAAATTGTTGCCAAAGAAGTGCCGGAGCCGCTTTTAAACAAAAGAATTCTTCAGTTAGATCTGATGAGTATGTTAGCCGGTGCTTCCCACCGTGGTGAGTTTGAAGAAAGAATGAAAGATTTAATTGAAGAAGTAAAGGCCAGTCAAGGGTCAGACCTGCCTGCCGGCAGGCAGGTTATTTTATTTATTGACGAAATTCATAATATTGTTGGGGCCGGTGCCTCTGGCGAAGGGTCTCTCGACGCTTCCAATTTTTTAAAACCGGCGCTTGCTCGAGGTGAAATTCAAATAGTTGGGGCAACCACTTTAACAGAATATCGAAAATATGTGGAAAAAGATCCGGCTCTTGAGCGGCGATTCCAACCGGTTTTAGTTCCCGAGCCAACTGAAGAGCAGGGAATTAAGATGCTTAAAGCAATCAAAGATAAATACGAAGCTTTTCATCGAGTCAAAATTCCCGATGACGCCATTGAAGCCGCCGTTATCTTATCAAAACGTTACGTCGGAGACAGATTTTTACCTGATAAAGCCGTTGATCTAATTGATGAGGCGGCCGCCGCTGTTCGTCTGCCTTTAATTTCCTTACCCGAAGAAATAAAATCGCTTGAAACAAGAATCGCCCAGTTAAATCAAGAACTAAAAGAGTCAGAAAAAAAGGCAGATAAAGTCAAATCAAGAATATTACGATCAAAAATTGACGAAATTGATTCAGGCCTTAAAGAAAAGAAGGAAGAGTTTAATCTTAAAAAAAGCCAATCGACTGGAGCCGTGACTGTTGAAATCATTAAAGACATTATTGCCCGTTGGACAGGGATACCTGTAGCTAAAATTTCGTCATCCGAAACGGAAAAATTAACCCACTTGGAAGATATTATCCATAAAAGATTAATTGATCAGGAAGGCGCAGTCGCCTCTGTCTCCCAAGCAGTCAGGCGTGGACGGGCTGGACTTAAATCAGCCGCCCGGCCAATCGGCAGCTTTATTTTCCTTGGACCAACCGGGGTAGGAAAAACTGAACTTGCCAAAGCCCTAGCTGACATTTTATTTGGCAGCGAAGAGTTAATGATTAGATTTGATATGACGGAATTTATGGAAAAACATGAAGTAGCTAAATTACTTGGAGCCCCACCAGGCTATGTAGGATATGAGGAAGGTGGAAAGTTAACAGAGCAGGTGAGAAGAAAACCATACAGCGTTGTTCTTTTTGATGAAGTAGAAAAAGCTCATCCAGATATTTTTAATATTCTTCTTCAAATACTTGATGACGGACGATTGACAGATAATAAAGGACGTATGATTTCTTTTAAAAATACGGTTGTTATTTGTACATCCAATCTTGGGACGAAATTAATTCAGGATGAGATGTTGAAGAATAAACCAAAGAACGTAGGGGTTGGGCGTGACCAACCCTCACAAAAGTCAAAAGTTGAAGACGAAAAAGATAAGAGCAACTTTAAAGGGATAAAAGACAAAGTAATGGGCGAATTGACAAAATTTTTTAAACCGGAGTTAATTAATCGTTTTGACGAAGTAATTGTATTTGAGCCATTAAGATTTCAAGACATGGTTGAGATAGTTAAACTACAAATGAAAGGGATTATTAAGCTAATAGAAGAACAAAATATGGGATTTGCTTATACCGACGAAGTAATAAGCGAGATTGTTAAAGCAGGTTTTGACCCATTGTATGGAGCGCGACCTTTAAGAAGGGCAATTCAAAGATTGATTGAAAATCCGATTTCTAATTTAATCATTGATGGAAAAGTAAAACCCGGAGATTTAATTAGGGCGAGAGTAGATCGAGATGAACTTATTTTTGAAATTGAAAAAACTGTTTTCCAGCCAAAAGTTACCAAGAAATACCATTGCCAGGCATGTGGGTGGGATTTTGAGAATGAGGTTATCCAAAATTCAACGACGATCTGCCCAAAGTGTGCGAAAAAAGATGTTATTTTGGCTGAATTAAAAAAGGAAGAAGTTAAACCAACTGAAATTAACTCGGCAACGCAATTTTTATCACACGAGAGTCTCACCATTCCGCCTGCGGCAGAACGGTCCCCTCGAAAGTGAAAAAATTGCTTTTGCCTCATTAATTACTTGACTTCTGATATCATAGCTATATGATTGTTTTCTTACTTCAGATAATCGCAATTTACATTATCTCAAGGTTAATATTAAAAGAGCTTTTTTTATTTTTAAGAAAATTTTTTAGTACAGATTTTCCAGTTTTTATTTTAGTTTCTTTTATCTTTCTTCCTGGAACAATTATCCATGAAACCGCTCATTTTATCACGGCGTTATTTCTTATTTTACCCGTCAAAAGTATGTCAGTTTTCCCTAAATGGGACAACAACGAGATAAAGTTAGGAGAAGTGCTTTTTGTAAAAAAAGATTTTCTAAGAGCAATTCTTGTTGGAATTGCTCCAATATTTTTTGGAATTGGAATATTATTTTCGCTATTTTATTTTCATATATATCCAGCCAATAATATCGGATTAAATATTTTATATTCGTATTTAGTTTTTTCCATATCAGCCAATATGTTTTCTTCAAAACAAGATCTTAAAGATTTATTATTGGTTATTCCGGTAATAGTTTTACTGATAATAATATTTTATGTTTTTGATATTAAAATAAACATGAACAGTATAAATGTTATAATGAATCAAATTAATTCATATATTTTTTTTGTTCTGATAATAGACATTGTTTTGTTTGGAGTTTTAAAATTATTAAATCGTTTTGTTAAAAGATGAGATTTCTTGCGCAATCATTAAATATTGGAACGGATAATCCTGTAAAAATCGAGGGTCCGCTTGATGATAGTGTTAGCTCTCTAGGTCAAATTATTTCTAAAGGTTTAGGTTTTATTATGCCAATGGCGGGGATAGTTCTTCTTTTTGTCCTAATTTCCGGAGGTTATGACTATATGATGTCACAGGGAAACCCTGATAAAATTAAGGCCGGTCAAGCAAAAATTACTTCAGGAATTATTGGTTTTGTTCTCTTAATCATCTCGTTTTTAGTGACCAGATTAATTGCTTACGTCTTTGGTCTTGGCGGTGGAATTTTTTGATTCAATAAACTACAATATATCTATGCAAGAATCTCCAATTGTTATTTCCGTTGGCGGTAGTCTCATTGTCCCCAATGGCGGGATTGATACAGATTTTTTAATCAAGTTAAATAAATTAATAAGAGAAGAAGTCGCGAGTGGGAAGAGATTTATGCTAATTGCCGGTGGAGGCAAATTGGCCAGACGATATCAGGAAGCAGGGAGCGCTGTGATTGGAAAGTTGACAAAAGATGACTTAGACTGGTTGGGTATTCATTCAACTCATCTTAACGGACATCTTCTTAGAACGATATTTCAAGATATTGCAAATCCCAGAGTCATCCAACATTATGATCGTCGCCTAGAAAATTGGACCGAATCGGTGGCAATCGGAGCTGGATGGATGCCTGGTTGCTCTACAGATTATGATGCGGTAATATTGGCGCGTGATCATAAAGCAAAAATGATAATTAACATGTCAAATATTGATTATGTTTTTGATCGCGATCCTGGTAAATTTTCCGATGCTAAACCATTAAAGAAAATCACATGGAAAGCAATGAAAGAATTAGTTGGAGACAAATGGATGCCTGGACACAACTCTCCTTTTGATCCGATTGCAACAAAACTTGCTACAGGTTTGAACCTAACTGTTGTGATAGCCAACGGTAATGATATGAAAAATATTCAAAAAATTATTAATGGAGAATCTTTTAAGGGAACCGTCATAAGCCCATGATCCTCAAATCAATTTCTTTCCACAACTTTCGAAATTTTGACAAAAAACAATATAAAATTAACCCTTATTTAACGACGATATTTGGAGATAATGCTCTGGGAAAAACTAATTTACTGGAGGGAATTTACTTCATATTAAAGGGGGAAGGATTTCGGGAAAGTAAAGAAGAACAGCTAATTATTTTTAATGAAAAAAATGGTTACGTTGACGCAAAAATAGAAAATAAAAAAAATAAGGATATTAGCAATTTAAGAATAGATTTAACAATTAATGACTTTGGTTTAAGTAAAACATATTTTTTAGAAAAGACAAAAAAGGGTCGTCATTCATATTTAAAAAATTTGATTCCTGTCGTGTTATTTTCTCCGGAACAAATAGAAGTAATTGATAGAACAATGTCGTATCGCCGTGAATATTTCGATAAATTTTTGTCTGAGATCGATTCAGAATATAAAAAATGTTTAACAAATTATAATCAGGCGCTAAGAAAAAGAAATAAGATTTTAGAATCGAGCTTTAATAGTCAGAACCTTGATGTAGAACTTGATTACTGGAATAAACTTCTCATAGACAATGGTTCGTACTTAATTATGAAGAGGCGAGAATATATCTTTTTTTTAAATTCAAACAGTATTATTGATTCAAAAAAATTTAAAATAGAATATAAAGAAAATAAAATTAATAAGGAACGATTTACTGAATCACTTCAAAAAGAATTATTAATCAAAAGAACTTTAGTTGGCCCACATAGAGACGAATACAATATTTTTATGATTGATAAATCGTCAGTTAAAAAAAATATCCACATGTACGGTTCCCGCAGCGAGCAACGCTTAAGTTTATTCTGGCTGAAGATTAACGAATTAAAATATTTAGAAGATTTTTTTAAGAAAAAACCGATTTTATTACTTGACGATATATTCTCAGAGCTGGATCACAATAATCAAAAATTAATATTTAATTTAATTGGTAATTACCAAACGGTAGTCACTTCAACTGAAAAAAAATTAACAAAATTAATTAATCTTTCTGATGACGCCTCTTACGATACCATAGATCTGTAGATCATTAATTGGGTAAAAAGGAGGGTATTTGGGATTAGCGGCCTCCAGATAATTAATATGTTTTTTCCTGTCAGTCTTTAATATTTTTAAAGTCCATTCGTTATCAATTTGGGCAAGAACAATACTGCCGGTATTAACATCTTTTTTTCGCTCAATTATAACAATATCCCCTTCAAATATTCCGACTCCTGTCATTGAATCACCCGAGACCTTAAGAAGAAATGAAGTTTGTGGGTTCTCGATCAGATAGTCATCTATCGTCAGATAGTCTTTATTTTCTTCAGCTAAAATTGGAAAACCGGCTTTTATAACTCCAAGAAGGGGGAGAGCAAAAAACTTTCTTGTTGGGGATAATTTTTTACTTTCTTTTTCGATGAATCCGAGATCAATTAATTTATTAATTATTTTAAAAACAGCATTCTTAGAAGAGATATTAAAAAGCTTCAACATCTCAGAATAAGAAGGAAGCCTTCTGTTTTTACGAAAAAATTTTTTAATACTTGATAATCTATCTTCGATCATAGAGAACCATTATAGTAAACACTTGTTCACTTATGCAAATGATTATTATTATAAGTTAGGAGATAGAGTGAAAGCTTATCTATGCCACGGCCGTGGGGGAGTTATTTGTTACTACTCCATTTATCTTATCAACAATACCCTCAATAAAATCAACGGAATCAGGAACACGATCTCCATATCTCTTAAGAGCTTTTTCGGCAATTTCGACTCCATAATTTTTTTCTATCCAAGCACGACGTCCACTTTCAACAAAATAATTGAGGCCATATTCTTTATCATCAAGTTCGTATCTTGGAACACCTTTTATTAAATCATTACCGGCTATATCGTTCATGATTTTAAAAATAAGCTCTTCACCATAATTTTTTCTTACCCAATGACCACGTTCTGCTACCCAAGGAATATGTTTTTTTGCTAAAACTATTAATTCTTTTGAGGTAAAAATTTTACTATCTATAAGACGTTTCAAATCTTCTGGAGATATTCCTTTGATAACGTGTAAAAAAAGCTGGTCATTAGTCTCCATTATTTTTCTAAAAGCTTTAGGATTAGATGTTGCCGATTCAAGTAATAACTCAACTGTCTTAGCATTGCTAAGTGATTCTTTATAATTTTGAGTATTTATTCCACTTTTGACAGCTAATTTGGACATTAAAACAGATGTTTCGGGTAATGCTGTAAAAGTTGCAATATCATTTCCAAGTTGAGTACAATTTCTTTGTATGACTTTTAATACATTTTTCGACGGAGGTTCCATTAAATCTGCCGTATTTAAAATGTGTGGAGCTTCACTATCAAGCATATATAAAAATTTTACTACTACTACTACGAAGTCAAGAGTTTTTTCCCCGAGTTAATAATGAAAGTTTAGATAAAAAAATAAAAGATAATAAAAATGAAAGAGACGAAAGCAAAAAATAAAGTAACAATCAGCCAACAAATTAAACGAATATTCTAATTAAAAAATACTTTAATTAATTAAAGTATTTTATAAGTAATGTTTTGCGAGTTTTTCCTTACTTTTTAAAAAACATGTGGCTGATAAGACAGAGTATACATCGATAAAAATATATTGTCTCATTAACCCGTTTGATTAGTTTTGTAGGTTATAAGCGGTGGACTGTCAAACTTTAATTAATTAAAGTTTCTATTATGACCAGAATTTCTAAATATCGGCTTGAAGATAAGGTTTTGAAAAAACTTTATTCTTTGATGTTTGAGGTTATCTCCAACATGGATGAAGAAGAAAGATTTATAGGGATAATGAACGAACTGTTATCTCTAACAGAAAAGATTATGATTGCAAAAAGGATAGCTATAATCTATCTACTAGTTAAAGATATTGATTATCTTGTAATATCAGATGTCCTTAAAGTTTCTTCCGGGACGATTGCTAAATTTCATTCAATGATGAATAAAGGCCGAGAAATTAAAAACATATTGAAGGGCATCACTGGAAACGAGAAGATCAAAGATTTTTTTGAAGAATTATTTTTTCGTGAACCAGGAACTTATGGGACAAATTGGAAATCGGCCTGGAGGCAAAAATTTGAAATTGAGCGTAAAAAACAAAGAGGAATTTAAACTAAATACTTTAATTAATTAAAGTATTATTTTAAAGATGATATACTTGATTTATGTTTCTGATATTGAGTAAAAAGAAACTATTAAATCTTCTTAAAAAATTAGTCATTATTCTTTTTATTCCCTCGATTTTGCTCAATATTTTTTTTGGTTATAAAACTTTAAATCAAAGACAAACTAACTTAGTTAAAGTAATTGGGGTGATTGACGGGGACACAATTGTCCTTGAAAATAAAACAAGATTGCGACTTCGCCACATCGACGCTCCGGAGTTAGTAAATTGTGGGGGAGATCAGGCGAAACAGTTTGTTAATTCGTTGGTAAATGGTAAATCAATTACGATTGAAGAACAAATACCGGATCAGATGGGGAGAGCGATGGCACTTGTTTATGTAGATAAGATATTATTAAACGAAAAATTATTGGAAGCTGGTTTGGCTCGTTATCACTCTGATCAAACGACGAAAACTCCATTACTAAAAAAAGCTGCTGACACCGCAAAGATAAGTAGACTTGGCATTTTTAGCGCTATTTGTTTTTCAGAAACAAATTTAGAAAAACCCAACTGCATAATCAAAGGTAATTTTGAAAATAAAAGAGCCTCAGGTCGCAAGCTTTATTATCTTCCAAACTGTGCACAATATAAGTTTGTGATGGTGGAAAAAGATCTGGGCGAGAGCTGGTTTTGTACCGAAAAAGAGGCGAGTGCGGCTGGGTATATCAAAGCGGGGACGTGTAAATAAAGACAAAATAGTGAGTACTCATTGACAAAGTCGTTAGTAAATAGTAATATTTAACCATATGTTAACTCAAAAAGTTCAAATTACTCTAACACCGGAAGAAGTCAATGCTTTATCTTTTAAAGGTAAGACTTTAGGCTATAACGTTACCAAGTACATTAAATTTATAATTACTAAAGAAGCATTCGAGACTGTTGAAGATTTTCCTCAATTATTAATGAGTCCTGAATTGGAAAAAAGAACAATCAAAGCTGTCGAAGAACACAATAAAGGTAATTCAAAAAAAATGCATTCATTAGATGACTTGGATAGTCTATGAATATATATTTTTCTCAAGAATTTATCAAAAATTATCGAAAAATAACAAAGAAGAATGTTCAGCTGAAGAAAAAAATAAAAATAAGGCTTTCTGTTTTTCGGGAAAATCCAAAACATCCCTCGCTTAGACTACATAGATTAAAAGGAAAAATGATTGAAGATTGGAGTATTTCGGTTCAATCGGATTTACGAATTATTTTTACTTATGTCTTAGGTGGAATCTTGCTCGTCGACATTGGAAATCATAAAGAAGTTTATAAATAATTAAAATAAAATGAAACTAACTAAAATTCAAAGCGATAAATTGTGGGGAGAAGATGGACCATATTCAGAAGTACATCTAATTATAGAAACGAGAATACTTGATGATAAAGTAACAAGAAAATTTATTATCGTTGAACAAAATATTAATCCTCTAAGTTTTGAAATTTTAAAAAAGAATAGTGATAAATTTAAAAACGATATACCAATAATGCAATTATTTGAACATGCAGAATATCGTGGTCAAAAATTTGGATACGTCGTATGTGCATTTATAAAAGAATATAGAGAATCGAGCGACTTAATAGAAGGACAAGAATGCGTGGATTTTTCTAAAGAAATGTTAATTAGAATTCATAAATTTGTGATGAATTATTTGGGGATTTGATATTGAATAGATATCATCTTATGAGCGATCGTATATAAGATAATATAACCGCGTGATTAAACCAGTGATTAATCACTTGACAATTAATTAATTTTCTTATATCATAACTATATGAATACAATAATCCCCATCTCAGATTTGAGGAGAAAATTTGGAGAAATCGAAGCATTGCTTCCTTATGTTGAGAATTTTACAATTACAAAAAAAGGGAGACCTTTTGCGACTCTTACCGCAACCGATGATATAAAAAAGTCGATTATCAAAAAATACGCAGGAACTTTTAAAAATACAGATCTAGATAGTGATTCAATTTGGAAAGAAGTTTTAATCAAAAAATCCCGTAAAAAACAAATAAAAATATGAAAACATATTTTTTGGACACTTCGGTAATTATTGATTATCTCAGAGGAAAAGAAGATGCTGTTGATTTAGTAAATAATCTCAAAGGAAAGTTAGTGTCGAGCTATATCTGTCTATCCGAACTTTATGAAGGGATTTATAGATCAAAAAATAAAGATGCAGAATCAACGATTCTTGAGTTTTTCTCCGGACTAAGCAAAACACATGGTCTTAATCAAAAAATAGCGCAAGAATTTGGTCATTTGAGAAAAATTCTTAAACAAAAAGGAGAAATTATTGAAGACCTCGATATTATGATTGCGGCAACTTGTATAGTCTACGGTCTAACATTAGTAACACTCAATAAAAAACATTTTTTGAGAATAAAAAAAATAAACATCATTTAAGAAGTAATTATAGACGGGGGAACTAATACCACTCTTCATGAAGGGTGATTTTTCCTGAAGTTGAGTCGATAATTAAATATTGAGCGAAGCCGTAGAGGATTGCTCCACAACAGGCAAAGTGATTTTTTTCATCAACTTCAGCCCAGTGATTATGACCAACAATAATAAACTCATTTTCTTTAATTGTTTTAATTGCTTTTCTTTTGGTCGCTATATTTCGGTAAGCAAATCGAAGGCGCAAAAAATTTCTTCCAAAAATATTTACTAGGTTTTGTCTTTTATAATGAGCAATTCGAACAACTAATGAAACAAAGGGTTTAAAAATTTTTTTTATAAACAAATCAGGAGTTTTTCGAAATTGTTGGCCGTGGGTGAAAATTAGTTGATAATTGATAGTTGATAGATGATAGATAGATGTTTGGACATCGGAAAAAAGATTTAATCTCTTATCAGAAAATTTTTGTTGGTCGTGATTACCGAAGATATAAACGGCGTGTTTGTTTTTCAAAAGAGGAAAAAGTTGATTCCAAGGTGAATTAATAAAATCTTCAAAGCTGATCATGTAATCATCAAAGAAATCACCATTAATAATTACCTGGTCAGATTCAGAGATTATTTTTTTGAGAAAGTTAAATTTTTTTTGATCAAAGGGAAGGTAGAGATGTGTGTCAGAAAAAACAAGAATATTCATAATTAAATTATAAGGTATATTTAGTCTGGATTCCCGCCTCCCCTTCGATGGAACTCAGGGTAAACGCGGGAATGACGTTTTGTTTGTAATTTAAAATTTATGATTTATTTGGAGCTTGGAGTTTATAATTTAGAATTTATTTCTTTAGCATCAGCGCTATCACATTCTTCGGTACTTCTTCGTAGTGACTTGGTTCCATATAGAAAACGCCCCGGCCTTCAGTTAACGATCTGATAATAGTTGCATATCCTGAAAGTTCTGATAGGGGAACGTGGCTTTTAATGACAACGGCCCGGCTTCTTTTTTCAGTTCCCAAAATCTTTCCTCTTTTTGAAGAAATATCACCAATAGCAACTCCCATAAAAGCTTCTGGAATAGTTACTTCCAATTTCATAATTGGTTCAACCAGTGTCGGACCAGCCTGTTTGACTGCCTCGTGCAAAGCCATTGATCCGGCAATTTTGAAAGCAATATCTGACGAGTCGACATCATGATAACTTCCGTCAACCAAAGTGACTTGAATATCTGTGATTGGATAACCCAAGAGAACACCTTTTTCAGTTGCCTCCATCACGCCTTTTTCAACAGAAGGAATGAACTCTGATGGTATTGAACCACCTTTGATTTTATTAACAAACTTTACTCCTTCGCCTCGGGCGAGAGGTTCAACATTAATGACACAGTGTCCATATTGCCCGTGTCCTCCGGTCTGTTTTATATATTTTACTTCTACATCAACAGCTGGTTTTGTGATGGTTTCTTTATAGGCGACTTGAGGTTTTCCAACCGTGACATTCATACCCATTTCTGTCTTCATCCGGTCAACCAAAATCTCCAAATGAAGTTCTCCCATTCCGGACATGATGGTTTGATTCGTTTCGTGATTGACTTTGACTCTAAAAGTTGGATCTTCTTCAGCCAGTCGCTGGAGAGAATAAGATAATTTTTCTTGATCGGCTTTGGTGGCAGGCTCAATAGCTAAAGAAATAACAGGCTCGGGGAAATTAATTTGCTCAAGTATTATTGGGTGATTTTGATCAGCTAAAGTATCTCCAGTCTTTGAATCTTTTGGTCCAATAACAGCAACAATTTCTCCGGCATAAGCTTTATCAATCTCTTCGCGGTTATTAGCATGCATCAATAATATCCGACTGACTCTTTCCTGTTTATTTCTGTTGACATTATAAACATAAGAACCCGATTCCAAAACTCCGGAATAGATCCTGACATAAGTCAATTTTCCAACGTGAGGATCAAGTTGAATTTTAAAAGATAAACCGGTAAATGTTTCCTGCTGATTAAGAGTTCGTTTTTCTTCAAGTTTAGTTAGTGGGTTAATTCCTGTAATTTCTTTTAAATCGAGAGGAGATGGTAGAAAGTCAACTATAGCATCAAGTACCGGTTGAACAGCTTTATTACGCAGTGAAGTTCCGCAATAAACAGGAACGATTTTATAAGCAACTGTGGCTTTTCTTAAAGTCGCCTTTAGTTCCTCAACGGTAATTTCTTCACCATTTAGATATTTATTTAAAAGAGAGTCATCATGTTCGGCTATTTGCTCAACCATCTTTGACCGGGCCTTGGTTACTTTATCTTTAATATCTGCTGGAATTTCATCAGTTACGGTATATTTAATTCCTTGTGGATCTTGATCCCAAATCTTGGCTTTTAAGGTGAGAAGATCAACAATTCCTTTAAATTCAGATTCTTTTCCAATCGGAACGGTCATGATAATTGGGTTGGCACCTAATCTTTCCTTAATTTCCTCAACGGTTGCTTCAAAATCAGCACCGAGCTTATCCATTTTATTAATAAAACAAATACGAGGGACTTTGTATTTATCAGCTTGACGCCAAACTGTTTCTGACTGACTCTGTACTCCTTCTTCAGCATCAAAAACGACTACTCCACCGTCGAGTACTCGAAGAGATCTTTCAACTTCGGCCGTAAAATCGACGTGACCAGGAGTATCAATGATGTTGATTCTATAGTCATTCCAAAAAGTAGTCGTGGCGGCAGAAACGATTGTGATTCCTCGTTCTCTCTCCTGTGGCATCCAATCTAATTGAGTGTCTCCATCATCAATATCTCCGATTTTGTAAGTTTTTCCGGTATAAAAAAGAAATCTTTCGCTAGTGGTAGTTTTTCCGGAATCAATATGAGCAATCACACCAATATTACGAATTTTATCAAGAGGGACATCGCGATTTTTTGTGACAACGGGTTGTTGAGCCATGAATAAGAGTTATAAAGTTATAAAGTTCATCAAGTTCATCAAGATTATTTTTCTTGAAAAACTTGACAAACTTGAAACTTGATAAACTTCGTTACCACTTGAGGTGAGAAAAAGCCTTATTGGCTTCTGCTAATTTTTCAGTTTGTAGTTTTTTGGCTATGGCGGCTCCCTGATTTTTTGATGCTTCAACAATTTCGACCAATAATTTTTGGTCAAAGGTATGAAACTCTTTATTGGTACGGGCCTTTGCGGCATCAATAATCCAATTAAGGGCGAGTTTTAGTTTTCGCTCTCGTCGTACTTCAGTCGGAACCAGATAAGAGGCACCTCCAAGACGGCGAGCTTTAACTTCGTGAATAGGGGCAACGTTTTCGATAGCTAAATGCAATAATTTTAAAGGTTCGTCAGACTGTTTTTTTAATTCGTCCATGACTTTATAAACAAGTCCTTCGGCGACTGATTTTTTACCGTTAATCATTATGTAATTGATTAATTTGGCCACTTCAAGACTGTCAAAAAGCTTATCTTTCTTGAAAATCCGTTTTTTGTAACTGTGACGTGGCATATTTTTTTATTTACGCACTTTTAACTCGTGGTTTTTTTGTTCCGTATTTTGATCTTGAGCTAGTTCGTTTATCAACTCCGGCGGCATCAAATTTTCCGCGGACAATATGATATTTAACTCCTGGCAAATCTTTTACTCTTCCACCTTTAACTAGGACAATTGAATGTTCGGCTAAGTTATGACCAACGCCTTGAATATAGGCGGTCACTTCCATCTTATTTGACAATCTAACTCTAGCCACTTTTCTTAAAGCTGAATTAGGTTTCTTTGGTGTCATGGTTTTAACCACGGTACAAACGCCTCGTTTTAATGGATTATTATCCTTAGTATATTTCCTTTTTAATGAGTTAAAACTCATTTTAAGGGCAATAGATTTAGATTTTTTAATCCTGTTTTTTCTCTTCCTTTTTATCAGTTGGTTGA
>CAYHOJ010000002.1:0-46584 GCA_964358305.1 uncultured Gammaproteobacteria bacterium
CACAAAGCAAAAAATTAGTATTTTCTTCCATAAGAGATATATTCTTTAATTTTTTTTAGGGAAATATTTTTTAAACCTTTTTTCAAAGATAATATTTTATTATGTATTCGGATTCTTTTGTTCATTTTGTTCATATTAAATATAATTATAATGTAAAATGTATTTAATGGAAAGGTGGCTGAGTGGTCCAAAGCGAGGGGTTGCTAACCCCTTGAGCAGCAATGCTCGCGCGGGTTCAAATCCCGCCCTTTCCGCCACGTAAAAAATTCCGAATACAACGGAATTTTAACGTGGCTGGAACGCTGAAATTACTGTTAATAATTTCTTGCGTTCCGCCTTCAAAACATGTTCTATTACGTCTATATTCTCCAAAGTTTAAAAAATAATTCTCTTTATATTGGTTATACTTCTGACCTAAAGAAACGATTTAAAGAGCATAATTCGGGTGAAAGTAAAGCAACAAAACCATTCGTCCCATACAAATTAATATTCTATGAAGCATTTTTGGATAGAATCGATGCCAAAAATAGAGAAGAATATTTAAAAGGTGGCTTTGGAAGAAAAACAATCAAAGCAATGTTAAAAAAATATTTGGAAATGAATCCTAAATTCTTAAAAGAACGTTGAACGTAATAATTTACTTCGTAAATTAAACGTTCTTACGTTCCTCACAAAAGTGAAATTTATTAACAAGATCATTGTAGTACTCTAAAACTAGAAGTCAAGAGGATCCACCCTGACTTTTTAGACTTCTGATATAATTATCAAATGTATTTTTTAATAATTGTTTTGATATCAGCGTCGTATTTTTTTGGGTCAAAATCCATTGTCAAAAATAAATATTTTCCAAATATTTATAGTAGAGTTATTTGGTTATTACTTTCTCTTAATGGTCTAATTAGCGTAATTTTATTAAAAAATAATTTTTCAGTAATCCTGTATGGTATTTTAGGTTTTTTAGGTAGTTTTTTAATATTGATCTTAAGTTTAAAAAAATCAAAAAAAATATTTGGGCCGATCGAATTAATATCCACTATTTTTTTATTTTTTAGTTTGGGTCTTTGGATTTTTACAAAACTTCCATTTTTAAACCTCTCGATCGGGCTGATTGTTAGTTTTATCGGAGGAATTCCGACGTTTGTCCAAGTTATTAAAAATCCAAAAGATGAAGATATATTATTTTGGTTTTTCTTCGCTTTAGGATCTTTTATAACGATATTAAATTCAGATAGATCAAATCTATCTGGGTATTTATTTCCACTATATTACCTCATAACAAATTCTGCTATGACCCTACTTTGCGCACGAAGATACATTATAAAAACAATTAAGGAGTAATATTTAGACTCAAAAAAGTTCCAACAGCGTCACTTCGACTTCGCTCAGTATAAACCCACGCTCACTTTTAATCTTCTGATATAATTTCTAGCTATGGAGCTTGCTTCAAGTATTTTTAATAGTTTTGAGGGAAAATTAATTATAATTGGTGTTGCTTTACAAGCTATTATTTTTTTCGCTATTGCAGATAATCAGATAAGAAGCAAAATTGCATTAAAAAAAGAGAGTAAAAATATTAAAAAAACAAAGCTAGGAAATAAATAATTTCCTACTTGAAATTATTTATTTAATATGAGTTAATGATTTTATGTATATAGATTTTAAAAAAATCTTCTCCGTATTGGCTCTTTTAGCTATAGGTGTAAGCATTGGTATTGCCGGAACTAAGTTAGTCCAACGTTATCAAGCTCCTAAACAAACAGTTTCTGTTGTTGGAACCGGTGAAATCGATGCTACCACCGATCAGGCGACCATTAGTATTCAAATAAAAAGTACCTCGACCACCTACGAAAAAGCCCAAGAAAAAAATAAAAAAGATGTTGATAATTTGAAGTTAGAACTTACTAAACTTGGAATTCCTGAAAGTAGAATCACGACTTCCAGTTATTCTCCACCAATTATTCAGAATGAGTTTCCTTCGTCGACAGGGGAAGAAATGATGCCTGTATTTAAAAGACCTGATACTTCTCCAACAGTTACTACAAACCTCACACTAATTCTTGACCCAATAAAAAATATTGAAAAAGTTTACGATGTTGTTTCAAAAAATACCAGTGCTCAAATTACAAATACTTATTATTCACTTAAAAATAGAAAAACTTGGGAATCGAAGGCTAAAGAAGAGGCTTTAAAAGATGCTCGAGACCAAGTTGAATCAATTGCAAAGATAAACAGTCTCCGAGTCCATAAATTGTTGACTATTGGTGATGGTAACAATCCAAGACCCTACCCAATAACCTTGGATGCGATGGAAGGTCAGTCCGCTGGAAGAGAGGCGACTAAAGAAGAAACTGCCACTAACAATGTTTATTATAGTGAACAGACTGTAAAAATTACATCTTCATATACCGCCACCTACGAACTTTACTAACTGAAGAAAAAATTAAATGCTATAATGTATTTCTATGGACGAATCAGTAAAAGTAATTTTGAAAAAATTAGATGAGATTGATAATAGGTTAAAATCAATAGAGGGTGTTAAAGTTGCAACCGTCACTACTCAAAGAGTGTCAGATGCCAAAGAAGCTAAAATTGAACGTGATCCTCTATTTAGTAAGGCTTTAGAAATGATGGATAAGTTTGATGAAATGTCGTCAAAGCAATTAGTAGAAGCCCTTAAAATCGATCAAAAAAGAGCTGACACTATCTTAGATCAACTTGAAACTGCCGGGCTTGGAACTTGCTACATGAAGGAAGCGTAAACTAGTTATAAATAGTTTTAAATGGTTATAAATAGTAAAAACAAAAACAGTCATAAGGGTTTTAAATGGTTGGAAATAGTTATAAATAGCCAGCAAGTCAGAAAGAATTTGAAAAGGCAGTAATTTGCTTTGCTAAAATGTTATATTCGTTTTGAAGCCTATCCGTGTTAATTTCGTAAACCAGTTTAACAATGTCAAGCAAGGTAATAACTTCGTTATCCGATTCTTTTGCAATTTCTAAATAATTTTTAAACTGTTTTTTACTACGAGCATAACCTTCAGAAATATTCGCAGGCACTGATACAGAAGCTCTTTTAATTTGATCGCATAAAGAAAAATCTCTTGATAAATTTTGATTTTCTTTAACTAAATCGTAAATTTTCCTAACTAATTCTACAGCTTTTAAATATATTCTTAAATTCTTGACATTTTTCATAGATTATTGTTTGAGACCATTTATAACAATTTATAACCATTTTTAACTATTTTCAACTGCCTGTATTTATCTTCTTCTCAAAATCATCCGGATGGAACCAAAGCTGGGTAGGCGTGATAATTTCGGTGGTTTTGTGCTTGTTAATTAGACGAAGTTGAAATTTTTTAAGTAATTGTTCAATTTTGTCAGAAATATTAAATATAGTAATTTTAGTCTGGATTCCCGCCTCCCCTTCGATGGAACTCAGGGTAAACGCGGGAATGACAGGGAATGCGTTCGGAAAAAGCTTGAACACCCATTCGTTAGCTTCCAAAAATCTCTCATAAATGTTACTCTTAGCAATAACCGGCTTCATTTGGAGGACTTCATGGCCAACAAACTCTGTTTGTTTGAATTTGGGCACTTTTAGATTACTTTCATCAAAGAAGAGATTTAGACAGATTTTATCACGAACTTTATTGTTCAATTGTTTCATTGTTTCATTGTTGGGTGGAAGCGCTGATTTTTGTTTTTGAGACAATCGCCAGGGGCCCCTTTGGGGTGTGGCGGTCGAAAAAATAGAAATCTGCGCTTCTCTATTTCTTCTTAAACCTAATATTTGTGCCAATAAAAGAGAGATTAGCCTACCTGTAAATAGTCTGTTCTTTGCCGTAATAATGAACAAGTCTATATCATCATCTTCCCCTGCATTCATCATTGAAATAGATCCAGATAGGCCAACGAGTTTGATTTGTGGAAACAAAGCAAGTAGCTTAATATAAAGTTTGAATTTTGGAGAATTGAGTTTAGATTGTGAAAGTTTTTGCTTCTTTAGTGGGTTGTTATATTGTTCTATTGCTATATTGTTATTATTTTTTAATTTTGACTTTAAATTTTGACTTTTGACTTTTGACTTTTGAATTGGCTTTATACTATACTGGGGTGGAGTATATCGTGCGTATAATTCAATTAGCTTTAGCTTAACCATGTAATCTAACTCAATATTGAGCTCGTTTTTACTAATCTTAGCTTGTAAAAAGGTGTGAATTTCCTCAAACGTAGGGTAATAAGCAAAAAATGAGAAGTATTTGAGGATCGATATTATTTTTTTTTCCATTTTTCTTGAAAAATTAGTCCTATAAATTTTAAAAGTCGCAACTGTCTTCTCCACCTCCAGGGTTGAATAATCAAACGATACAACCATTCTCCCCCAATTTTTTGAATAAGTACCGGTGAACGAACGATGTTGCCACTTAGGTAGTCAAAAGCTCCCCCAACTCCCATGACCACGCAATTGTCAAATTCATTTTTATGACGCTCTATCCATAGTTCTTGCATAGGCGAGCCGAAAGCAACAAATACAAAATGGGGCTTATAGTCGGTTACTATTGAAAAAATCTTACCCTCTTCAGCTACTTCAGGTTTTTGGATATTTTTAATACCCTGTATCCCTTTGAACATAGCCTTGGGAAATTGGTCTTTGTAGCACTTAGCTAGTTCATCTGCTAAATTTTCTTTTCCTCCAATCATCAGCACTCTTAAGCGTCTGTCTGACGCCATCTTTAGTAGGTCTTCCATCAACCCCACCCCGGTCATCCTTTCACCTACTTCGACACCAAGCCATCGGCCCGCCAGGACAATCCCTACGCCATCGACTATCTTCATTTGGGCTGTCTCAACAACCCTTTTGAATGATTCGTTTTCAGTAGAGATAACCATGTTTTCTGGGTTAAGGGAGACAATGTGAAAAATGCCAGTTGGTTTACCTATGTATAATAAGATTTTCTCTAGGCTTTCTTGTTTAGATGATGGAGCTATCGTAATTCCTAAGATTGAATTTGTCTTCATATTTGGGTATTTACTATAAGTAACTATTAGGGTTTAGGGAATAGGGACTAGGGACTAGTTTTGTTCAAGTTATTTACTACTTAATTTAATTGATTTATAAACTCAATCTCTAATCTCTAATCAAAACCTTAACAGTAATGACATAATATACTATAATACTATCATTATTTCTATTTACTACAATTAATTAATTAATTATAGTATTCTTTGTTTTTGATAAATATTTATATAGGTCTATATATCTATTTATGATTTTTTTCTTCCCTAATCCCTAACCGTCTAATTGTCTAATCCCTATCTTATTGCTTCCTTAAAACTATCTAAATTCTCAATCGCCATACCAACTCCTCGTATAACACAAAATAAAGGTTCGTCAACGACAAACGAAGATACCCCTGTGTAATAAGTAATGTAGCGGTCAATATTAGTAAGTAGCGCGGTTCCACCAGATAAGACAATTCCTTTATCGACTATATCTGCTGCAAGCTCCGGCGGGGTTTGTGATAATACTTCTTTTATCCCGTCAAGAATTGCCTTTAAAGGTTTGGTCAAAGCCAGATTAACATCTTTTTCCCCAATTTCATATATTTTTGGTAATCCACTTTGAAAATCGCGCCCCTTGACCTCCATCCTTCGCTCCGCAATCTCTGACTTTTCTTCAATTAAAGCATTACCTATCTTAATTTTAATGTCTTCCGCTGTTCTCTCACCAATAATCATGTTGTGTTTTTTCCGGAGTTCCGTCATCACAACCTCATCTAATTTAGTTCCGGCAACTCTGACTGTTTTGTAAACCACTAGCTGACCCAAAGAAATTACAGCAATTTCAGTCGTTCCACCACCTATATTAACAATCATCTGTCCAGAAGCTTGAGAGATCGGTAATTTAGCCCCAATTGCGGCGGCCAGCGGTTCTTCAATCAAATAGACGTCGGAAGCCCCTGCCTGTTTACAAGCAGCGACCACAGCCCTTTTTTCGACTTGCGAGGAACCGCCCGGAATTGAAATCATAACTTCCGGCCAAAAAACTCCGCTTTTTAAACCTTTTTTCAAAAAATATGTAATCATTGCCGAAGTAGTGGTGTAATCGGCTATCACTCCTTCTTTCATGGGGCGGGAAGCTACGATTGAACCAGGAGTTCGTCCGATCATTTCTCTTGCGTCTTCGCCAACTGCTAAGATTTTTTTATCTTCTAAGGAATAAGCGACGACCGTTGGTTCATTTAAGACAATCCCTTCGCCGGCTACATAAACTAAAGTATTTGCGGTTCCAAGATCTATTCCAATCTTTTTTCTAAAGAACATATATATAGTATAATATAGAATATATATATTGTTACACGGTTAAATTATTTTATGAAAATTTTTTTCCGATTGCTTTTTTTCTTATTTTTTATCATTACTTTAACTACAGTAATTGCCTTCGCTCGTGGCTATAGACTTGATTTTGAAAAAAGATCACTTAAGTCAACTGGAATAATTTCGTTGACTTCAAACCCTAAAGCCGCTAAAATTTATGTTAATGGTGAATTAAAAGGCGTGACCGATACTAATCTCACTCTCCCACCCGAAAACTACCTTGTCGAAATAAAAAAAGAAGGCTACACCAGTTGGAGTAAAAAAATAAATCTTAAGGGAGAATTAGTAATTAATGTCGATCCAGTTCTCTTTCCTATCAATCCATCTCTTTCCCCACTAACAAATTTAGGTATTATCAAAGCCATACCAACCGAAGATGGCGATAAAATTGTTATCATTGCCAGCGGATCTGCTTATCTTTTTGATGCCGGTAAAAAAACCCTACCTTTTTTCCCGCCTTTGAATAAGATAGTTGATATGTTATTACTTCCCAATATTACTGATTTTAAGAGCATTAAAGTAACTTTTTCCCCTGATCAAAAACAGGCAATTTTTGAAACAGATGATAATAGTTATCTTCTCACTCTTGAAGAAAATAACCTTAACCCTTTGGAAGTAACTTTGTCAAAGGACGCTCTCTTTCAAGCCTGGCAAAACGAAAAAGATAAAAATAACACCAAGATTTTAGAAACTTTTTCTAAAAATTTTGATAAAATCGCCTCAAGCTCTTTTGAAATCATTTCTTTCTCCCCTAACGAAACCAAGGTTCTTTATAAGGCGAATAATAATATTGAGTTACCTTTGATGATTAAACCTCCTCTCATATCAACAAATCAAACCCCAGAAGAACGGTCTTTAGTAAAAGATAAAGTGTATGTTTATGATCGTAAAGAGGATAAAAACTTCCCATTACTAGTCACTAGTCCCTATTCCCTAATCCCTAGTATCAAATGGTATTCTGATTCCCGCCATTTTGTTGTTGAAGAAGAAAAGAAAATTTCCATTGTTGATTATGACGATACAAATAAACAAACTATCTACTCCGGCCCATTTGAAAGCTCATTTTTTAATCCGACCAGTGATGGAAAGATTGTTGTTCTGATTAACCTTAACTCACAAGTAAATGAACTGCCAGATCTTTATCTGGTGGGAATTAGATAATTTATTCCGCTACTCTCACTGCAAAAATAAGCAACCTTTTAAGCGTAGTTCCCGGAGGCCAACAGGTCTGTAAAGTCAAAAATTCCCGATTGGTTTTTCTCGTTAAGTACTGGACTTGGGAAGGATCAACTATTTCCTGACCGATCACTCGATATACATAACGTTGACCCTGATAAAAAATATTCACTTCGTCGTTTTTTTCTAACTTGTATAGAAGGTAAAATATTGCATTATAGGAACTTATGTTCCAAAAATAATCAGTCGAATGTGCAAAAAGAAATATATGCCCGCCTTCACCTGGAAAAGCTGTCCCTAATGTATGAGCCACTCCTTTATTTAAAGCATCCAAATATACTTTTTGATCCGAGGCATCAATATTTGACTGGACTTTAGCATTGGCACCTATCTTAGGAATGACTATGCTGAAGTTTGGATCTTCCGGTGTTAAAATCTCAACTGTCTTGATATTAAATGCTTTTGCAAACAGGCCTTTTCCTATATAAGGACTGTCCTTATTTAAGAACGGACCTTGTCTAAGTTGTTCCTCCGTCGACCCCGCGACGATATATTTTTTCTGTATCTTAACATTAACAAAATATATCAATTCCTCCTTAACTGGTTGCCAAAATGTTTTTACAATCATGAATAAAGAAGAAAATAATAAGAAATTCCCAATCGTACGAAGAATAAGGATTCTTGCATATTCGCTCGTTTTTATACGATTAATATGATGTCGAATTAAATGTTTCCTAGATAGTTTTGTGGCATTTGCCATAGGGCTTTTGTGCTCCCAGGCGGAATTGGACCACCATCTAACCCTTAGGACGGGCTTGTTCTATCCGTTGAACTATGGGAGCTTAGTTATATTTTAACATACCTAATTTGTATGACTCGGCAAAGCAAATTTTTCAGAAAGCCTACAAAACTGAAAAATTTACTTTTACCTTCGTCATAAAGTATTCTTTATAGATCTTCTGTTATAATATTTTTATGTTTATTGTAATTGAAGGTATTGACGGAGCCGGTTGTGAAACCCAAGGGAAAAATCTCATAAAAATGTTGGAATCAAAGGGTTTGATGAATCAAACCCCTACATTAATAAAATATCCCGATTACGATCGCAATGTTGGAAAAATTATCCGTGATTTTCTTTATGAAAATAAGGGTTTGACAGCTCAGCAACAATTTCTTCTTTACACCGTGCAGTTTATTATGGATAAAAAAATGATTGCAGAAAAAAGAAAGGATGAAATTTTGATTGCCGACCGTTATTTTTCAACCACTTTATGCTATCAGACTCTGGAAGGAATTGATATGAAGATGGCTCTTGATTATGCTAAAAATTTTCAAATAGAAGTTCCTGATGCTATTTTTTATCTTAATGTCGACCCTGATATTGCGATCAAGCGGAAACACGGTGAGGATAAAGAAAAAAATTTTCGGGAAAAAGATTTTGATTTTATTAGAAAAACTGCAAAACAATACAAAATGCTGGTTGAAAAACAGGTTTGGACAAAGTGGGTAAATATAGATGGAAATAAAGGGATTGAAGAAATAACGAAAAACATCTATAATGAAATATTAAAAATAAAGTAAGTGTCATTCCCGCGTAGGCGGGAATCCAAGCTAAAATCACTTTATTTGTTTTAAAAATGTAATTATAGACTGGATCCCCGTCTTCACGGGGATGACAAATTTCAACTTAAATATTATGTTGGAGCGCACTCTAATCATTCTCAAGCCCGATGCTGTCAAACGTGGATTAGTTGGCAAAGTTATTGAAACTTTTGAAAACGTCGGACTTAAATTAATGGCCGCTAAAATGTTACAACCGGATAAAGAAGTAATAAAAAACCATTATCCTGGAACTTCTGAATGGATAAAAGAAATGGGAGAAAAAACCCTCGCTTCTTTTAAACAGTCTGGAAATGACGTGATGAAAACTTTCAAAACTGAAGACCCTGCTGAGCTGGGCAGATTTATTTACGAACGTTTAATTAAATACTGGATGGAGGGACCTATTGTTGTTATGGCTTGGCAAGGCCCAAATGCCGTAGCAGTTGCCAGAAAATTGCGGGGTCATACAATTCCATCTCTTGCAGTTCCAGGAACCTTACTCGCTCAATATTCTTTTGACTCTTCTCCCCTGTCTTCGTCGCTCGACCGAGTCGTCAAAACCTTTATTCATGCGTCAGGAAGTACGGACGAGGCAGAAAGAGAAATAAAATATTGGTTCCCGAAAGTAGAATTTAAAAATTATGAAAGAGAAGTTGATAGTCAGTATTTGATATAAAATTTATAATATTTATAAAAATTATAGCGATTATAATCGTATGCAAAAACAACGTGCCTTGCTCATCATCAAGCCTGACGGCGTTCAACGTGGAATTATTGGAAAAATAATTTCCCGTTTTGAAACGGTCGGACTTAAAATAATTGGCTTGAAATTTGAAATGGCCACTTCTGATAAAGTAATCTCTCATTACCCTGAAACTGAAGCTTGGTTTAAAAAGGTAGGAGAACGGACGTTAACTAATTACGCAAAAAAAGGTCTGGACGCAAAAATTATTTTTAAAACTGACGACGCTGTCTCAATTGGAAAAATTGTTAAAGGTTGGCTGATAACATATTTCCAAGAATCCCCTGTCTTTATGGCCGTCGTTGAGGGATATGATTGCATTGAGATCGTTCGTAAAATTTCCGGAAATACTGTACCAGTTTTGGCTTTACCTGGCACTGTTCGTGGTGATTTTTCCCACGATACAATCGACCTGGCTAATGAACAAAATAGACCGCTTCGCAATATTATTCATGCGTCTGACACTCCTGAAGACGGAGAAAAAGAAGTTAATCTCTGGTTTACAAAAGAAGAACTATTTTCCTACGAACTTGCCGGAGAAAAGTTTATGTACTCTCTTTAAACTATCTTTTTCATTAACTCCCTTATTTTTCCCTCAAAATCTTTAACATCTTTATTATTCGTCAACACATAATCGCAATAGGCTAAACATTTCCCTACCTGTTGTCCCGATTTATTTTGACCGATGCCAAGATCACGTCTGTCAACTTTTAGAAAATCTTCATAAGTTTGTGGGTCCCATTTCTTCCCTCGAGAAAGTAATCTTCTAAAACGAAGTCTGCGACTGGCTTTGACGCCAATCAGAACAAAGTTAGGATTTTTTTTCAAAAATTCTACCTCTGCGGTATTTCTTATCCCTTCGATAACAATATTTTCTGGCCGATTTAACTGATTTAACCGATTCAACGTTCTTCTTGCTAATACATTAGCACCCTCTTCCCTTCTCAACTCATCCCCCATGTCCTGAAGCGTTTGACGAGTATATTTTTTAATTCCTTTTTTCTCTAATTCTGTGTGGACGATTGATGACAGGGAAAACGAAATAAAATCAAAATAACTAGTTAAGTAATTAACTAGCATTCCCTTACCGGAGGCAATCTGGCCAACAACACCTATGATTTTAAAATCCATATATTTTTTTTATTATTTCAAGAATCCTCTCTCCCCAAAACAACATAGTTATTGTTCCAATTACTAGAAATGGTCCGAAGGCAATTTTGTTTTTTAGTTTTTTGTTTTTAAAAATCATCACAGTTAGGCCATAAATTGCGCCCGTGACAAATGCGATGTATAGGGCCAGAAAACCTGCTTGCCAACCAAGTAAAAAACCCATAATTGCCGCCAGATAAACATCACCCAAACCCATTGCGCGTTCTTTGGAAATAAAATAGATTAACCAGATAGGGAAGGCGACGATCAGGCCAGCTAAGATAAAATTAGATAGAATCGGATACAATCGGATAGAATCGGTTAAATGGAAAAAAACTGACAAAACAAACAATGCTAATAAAATATAGTCGGAGATTAAATGATATTTAAGGTCGGAAACGAAGATGATGATGAGTGATGAGAGGATGGATAATATAAGGACGGACCTTGTCAGCGACTCAATATAAGGTCCGTCCTTAATGACTATAATAAAGACTAACCCCGTGATGAATTCAACAAGTGGGTATTGAAAACTCAACTTCTTATTACAACATCTCGTCTTCCCTCTCAAGATAAAAAATGACAACACTGGAAACATATCAAACCAAAATAATTTTTTCTTACAATAATCACAATGACTCCGTCCGTTAATTGATTCGTCACGAGGCAGTCTATCGATTAAAACATTTAAGAAAGAACCTATTGAAACTCCGAAGATAAAAATTATTATATAACTAAATAGTTCCATTATTTTTGATTATTTTTTTCAATAAAATAATTGTTGATTAATAATAAATTCTGACTTTTTGGAAACAAATATAAAGAATTTTGTAAAAATTCCTTGGTTTTTTTCTGATCTTTTCCATGAATAACCAAAATTTTCGCTAAGTTTTCATAAGCCAAATAATATTGACCGTTGTCAATTGCCTTTTGATAATATTCTGCGGCCTTTTGAATATTTTTTTCACGTTCGTATATAACCCCTAAATTATTCCAGTTTGTCCACCAAAAAGGAGCTATTTCTGTTGAATTTTTAAAATGATTTTTGGCGTCCGTATATTTTCCAGAGCGAAATAATTCGACTCCCAAATTATTTTCGAGGTCAAAGGCGTCTTTTGATATTTTTACGTCTCGACTATACAAAGTTAGGCCGTTCTTCCAATCTAAAATCCTGATGAAACTTCTGACGGAAAAAACAATGATTATAATAATTAATAAAATAAAAATCGTTTTTGATTTTATTTGAGATTTAAAATTTATTTGTGATTTGTGATTTATTATTTGTAATTTACTCAACATTGTTCCAATCATCCCCAACAACCCAATCATTGGCAGATAAAACCAGCGGTCGGCCACTGTCATATCCAAAGGAAAAAGCTGAAGGTAGGGGGCAATTGAGATGATAAACCAGAGGAAAAAAAAGATAGACGACTTAAAAATTGATAGCAAGAAAAAACCAATAATTACAAGTAACGGCCAGTAAAAATTATAAAAACTAAACGTTCGTATTACCCAATGCTGCATCACGGCTAAATTGACTGGATAAAAAAATAATTTTAAATAATGAAAAAGTAAAGCTGGAATCATCATCGTCCTTTGCCAGAAATTTAGCTGAACGATTGGAGCATTGTGATAAGGAGTAAAAAATACACCGCCGATCGCAAATCTCAGAATAGAGTATATCCCTATCGTTATCATAAAAAAAATTATATGCTCTAATAAATACTTTTTTTGATAAATAAACTTATAAATCAAAATTAGTAAAAAAAATAAAATTCCCGTCTCTTTTGAAAGTAGAGCCAAAAGCAAAAGAGAGTTTATAAGGATTATTTTTTTGAATTCAAATTTTCCCCTATCTTTGATAATCAGATACAAAGCTAAAAGACCAAAAAAAACATAGAAAATGTCTTGAATAGCGGAGATATAGGCGACTGTCTCGACGTTACCCGGATGAACAAGAAAAATCAGTGCAAGAAAAAAGGAGATACCTTCTTTAAAAAAATGATTAAATAAATAGTAAATTAATATCGCAGTTAAAATATGAAAGACTAACTGAAAAAAATGAAAGAAAAATGGATTAGGTCCAAAAATATTGTAAACAAAAGAAAAAAATGTCATCATTAACGGACGATAATAAGTACCTCCTGATAGTCCCGCTCCCCCATTATTAAAAGTGCTTGATTGAAAGAGAATTGGAATATTTTTTATTGAATGGACAAAGACATTATTAACAATCTGCTCTTCATCATCCCAGACAAATCCATTAAATAAGCCAAAACTGTAAACCACCAAACCTAAGAAGACGATAATCCAGATTTTCTTCACAATAAATTTTGGAAATTTTTTTCCTTAAACGGTCCAATCAAAGCAAAGTTAAGATTTTTTGGTATAAAAACTTCCTTAGCCAGTTCCGTTATTTCTTTAACTGTGACTGACTCTATTTTTTTAATGACTTCTTCCGGTGTTTCGATTTTATTTTGAAGAATTTTCTTAGTGCCAAAGAACGAGGCAATGTTCATCGAGTCTTCCATCGAAAGCATCAAGCGACCTTTGATCATCTCTTTAGCTTTCAACAATTCCTCTTTTTTAATATCACCCATTTTAATTTTTTCATGCTCTTCCAAAACCGTTTTGACCGCCTCTTTAACTTTATCTAAATTGTTAGTTACCCCGGCCTGAGTAATAAAGCTTCCACAGTCGTGATAAAATTCTCCTCCTGAAGAAATATAATAACAAAGACCTCGACGCTCCCGAACTTGGATAAATAAACGGGAAGACATTCCCCCGCCCAAAATCGTTGACAATAAATTCAGGGCATATTTTCGATCATCGTTGAATGAAAACGTCCGAAAACCTAAAGAAAAATGAGCTTGTTCAGTCTTTTTATATTTAATTAACATTTGAGGCTCTGTCTGGCTTTCTATAATTTTTTCGAACGTTAATTTTTCTCCAGATTTCCAATCACCAAATTTTTCCTCAATTATTTGTAAGGTCCGACCCTCCTGAAGGGTCGGACCCTGTAACCCGCCAGCAACAACCAATACCGCATTATTTGGATAATAAAGGCTATTGATATAATCTGTGAATGTCAATCGATTAAACGATTGAATAGTTTCTTTAGTTCCGGCAATATCAAATCCTAATGAATGACCCGGATATAAAAGATTTTCAAAAATCTCCCCTACTTTCCTCTGGGGCATATCTTCGTACATATTAATCTCTTCTTTAATTACTCCCTTTTCTCTTTCTATTTCTTCTGTTAATAACTTTGGAGTTTGAATCATATCAGCAATCACGTCAATCATTGTCTCAAAATGCTCGGTCGTAGCTTTTATCCAATATCCTGTATGATCTTTGGAAGTAAAAGCATTAAAGACTCCTCCAAATCCCTCGACGGTAGAAGAAATAACAAAAGAATTTTCATATTTTTTACTTCCTTTGAATGCCATATGTTCGAAAAAATGGGCAATCCCATTATTTTTTTTATTTTCATAACGGCTTCCGGCACCAACTAAAAGAAGGGTTGTCAAGGTAGGAAAAGTTTTTGAGTCAACAAAGATCACCCATAGACCGTTTTTTAATTTAAAAGTTTGTTGATGCATGGTTCAAAATTATACCATAGTTAATGGAGCTCTTTTTCTGAATTTTTCCAAATAGATAAATAAAAGAACTTGAATACAGGATAAAATTAGCGATCCGTAACGTAAAGCACTATTATCACTTATAAACATGGCTAAAATCAAACAAACAACCGCTGCCGAAGAACGTCCTATATTTATAAATATTTCCCCATCAAAAATGTAGCTGAATCTTTTTTCTTCACTATTTATAATCTCAACATCGATATTATTCATTATCAATGGAGCCGCCGTCAGCCAAGTAAAGCTGATAATTAAGCCGTTTACCAACACATAGATAACTATGGCTAACCAGTTAAAAAAATACGCAAGAATTATGGATGATATTAAACCAAAAATAATACTTATTTTAAAATATTTTCGATGTTTTTCTGTTTCGGATTTTCTTCCGTATATATAGATAAGAATGGCCGAAAAAACCGAGGCTAAAGCTGTCAATGTTCCCAAAACCCCTTCATTTCCAATCATTTTCAAAATAAGCAAGCTTGGTAAAAAATAAGCCGACCCTTCAAACAAACCTATTCCCAAGTGAATCATTCTTTTTATTTTCCATTTTTCTGTTGGATGAGTGATAAATAATTTTCCAATATTGGTAGTCTGGTAGTTTGAGGTAAACACCTTTAATCCAGCGATAAAAAGTAAAGTCACTGCAAAAATCATTAGGGCCACATAGGATAAACCAAAAACAATTAACCAGCCAGAAGCTAAGGTAATGATCAGCGAGATTATCGTTGTTGTGGAAAAACTTAAGCCAAAAAAATAATTACGACTGGCATGATTAGTCTCTTGCTGGGTCAAATAATTTCGATTGGCCCAATAAAAACCAAAACCGATTCCATATAAGGCACCGAGAATAAAGTAATCTATGATCGTATTTATTTTAAACAAAATTACCGATATTGAGCTTAGTGCTAAAATTAATGATCCAAAAAAATATAACCAAACAACTTTAAATTTTTTCAATAAAAAGCCGTTGATCAAAAAAATAATTGGAATTAATAAAAAATGTCCTAATCTATAGACTGTTAGAGTGGAAAAGCTGGCATTGCTCCGCCAAATATAAGAATTAATAAAGGTATTAATTATTGGATAGGCGGCTCCATAGAAAAAAAAGGAGATTATTAATCCCTGTGCCTTTTGTGATAAGGATTTAAAATGAATAAATTCATTTTTTATAAAATTTGTCATAATTCTTTGTATTATTCCCTAATCCCTAACCGTCTAACCCCTAGCCCCTATCTCAATAAAAACACTCCAATAACAGCAATAATTCCGGCGAGAATTTTTTTGGATAAATTATTTTTTTCGTTCAATAGCAAAATTCCTGCAATCACAGTCATTAAGGTAGAAAGTTGCATAATAGGAATAACCTTAGTTGCTTCAGCCAAAAATAAAGCTTTTAAGGCTAAGTAATATCCAATAAAGTTAAAAAGTGAGAGTAAAATAATTTTCCAAGAAAAAATTTTAAATTCCAATTTTATTGCACTAATGTCTATTGAAGGTATGCAAATAATTATTAATGGTGCAACCCAGGTCATGACATTATAAGTCTCCGGGTTAAAAAACATTGATCCTTTTTTATCCAAACTCCAGCCAATCCCGATCAAAACACTTGTAACAATTCCGTACCATAATCCTTTTAAGGATATCTTTGACTTTTTAATTTCTACCACTAAAAATAGGGCAATAATTATTAAAACAAATCCCATCATTTTTGAGAATGTTAAACTTTCTTGATATAAAAATAAGGATAGAAAGAATGCTATTAATACAGATATGTTGCGAACTATTGAGTAGATTGATGCATCTAAGAACTTAGTCGCAAAGAATCTTAATCGTTCAAAAAAACCGTATGCTATTCCGGCAATCCCAAAGTATATCCAGGCTTCCGCTTGTGTTGGTAATACAAAATTTTTATATGATCCGGTAGCCAAAAATAAAATTATCGCCATCAAGATGGCAATTAAATTAAAAACCACTGACAAAGCCCGCGGATTTTTGCTTTTGACGGAAACTACTCTTGAAAGTAAAGTGAGAGAGGTAAAACTTAATGCCGATCCTAATGATAGATATAACCAGGTCATATTTTATTTGGCCAAGCTGATAATTACTGCGCCAACTGACATAAGGATGGCTCCTAAAACTATTGCAAAGTTTACTTTTTCTTTAAGAATGACTGCCGCAAAAATCGCCGATAAAAATGCATAAAACATCCAAGTCATATCTGTATATTGTATCAATAAATTTTTAATTTTTTCTTGATCAACAGTAATTAATTAATTTATTAATAACAAGCATTTTATAAATTGAGTTATAATAAATCATGCTTTTAATAAAAAAAGTTTTTGATGATATCGTTTGGGTAATGTTTTTTGGACTTCTTTTGCTGGGCGGAATAATATTTGTTAGTAATCGAACCTACCCCGGAGACAAGCTATATCCTTTTAAACTGAAATTTGAAAGTTTTGCACTGGCTACAAGCAAGGTTTTAAATAAGCAAGTGGATTTCAGTATTGATCTAGTTATTAAAAGATCAAGTGAGGTTGCAAAAATTTTAGCACCAAAAAATAGCGTAGAAGCTTTAAACCGATTAGATACTCAAGTTGAATTAACAGCAGCTTCTATTTCCCGGATATCTAATCCCGCTGAAAAGAAAAAAGCTGCAGAAAAGTATATTGCTAAACTTTATGAAGTATCGTCGGTTTTAAGCGAAAAACAAAAAGAATTTGTTACAACGCCTTCTTCATCATCTAACGCCGCGCCACAATCAGTCATTACAGAACCTGTCACGCAACCTGTCACACAGTCGGTTGCACAACAACCTATTCAGGACATACCGGTCAAACCAACAGAACAAGTTTCTCAAAATATAATACCAACAGTCACACCTACGCTTATATCTGAAATTACTCCAACAGTATCTGAACAAATAGACAATACTCAAGAAACAATTAATCAAACTATCGAAAAAATGACGAATCTAACAACAAATAATATTGTTCTCCCTATAAATAACAAAGACTCAAATAATAAAAATGAAGAGGAAAAAGATAAACTAAAAGAACAAAAAAATAGTAATTCAGATAAAGAAACTAATGACGGTCGAGAAAAAAATAAAGACAGAAAGAACGAAAATCAGATGAAATAATCACTTCAACTTGATAGAATGGTATTCTACTTCGTTATTAGGGTTTACCCTGAGCGATCCTGAGCGAAGTCGAAGGAGAGTCGAAGGGCCCATAGCTCAACTGGCAGAGCAGCAGCCTTTTAAGCTGTTGGTTGTGAGTTCGAGTCTCACTGGGCTCACATTAGAAAGCGTTTACAAGCGAAGCGAGTATCTACGCTTTCTTATGTCCTTCCGAAGTGAATATTTCGGCTGCGTGGATGTAAACCACGAGACGAACATGAACGAAGGAGGACTGATTCTTGATGAACAAAATTAAAGCGATTGTTTTGGATGTCGATGGCGTCATTGTTGGTGATAAAACCGGTTTTAATGCTCCATACCCTCCTACAGAAGTTGTTAACAAACTAAGACAAATCAGAAAGAGCGGTGTTTATGTAATTTTATGCAGTGCCAAACCATATTATTCGGTAAAAAAAATCGTTAACGACGCCCAGCTAAATAATATTCAAACTGCTTTAGCCGGAGCAATTTTGATTGACCCAGTAAATCTAACAGTAGTAAAAAAACATGTAATAGAAAACAACATCGCCACTGGTTTAACAAAAAAATTTTTAGATAACAATATTTATATTGAAGCTTACACGACAGATAAATATTTTATCCAAAAAAATCAAAAAAATGAAATTACAAAACTTCATAATTTTACTTTATCTTTTGAACCAATTATGATTGAAGATTTGATAAATCAGATAAAAAAAAGCGAAATAGTTAAGATTCTACCTGTAACAAAAACTGATGAAGAACGAAAGACTGTTGAGCGAATATTTTCGGAATATAAAGAAAAATTAGTAATTGGTTGGAGTACTCACCCAGCCATTAAAGGCTACTTTTTTGGAAATATTACCGCTTCCGGAATTTCCAAAAAACAATCGGTTTTGGAAATTGTTGACCTGTATCAAATTAAAACTGAAGAAATTTTAGGAATTGGTGATAGTTTGACCGACTGGGATTTTATCAGCGTCTGCGGTTTTGCCGGAGCCATGGGAAATGCTACCGATGATCTTAAAAAATTAGTTTTATCAAAAGGAAATAATGGATATGTTGGAAAATCTGTTGACAAAAACGGAATCTTAAGTATTTTTGAATATTTTGGATTATGAAAAATACTTCTTTAACTAAATTTGCTTGGCTTTCAATTTTTACTGCTATTGCTACTATTTCTTTGAAATCAATCGCATATTTTTTAACAGGATCCGTTGGTCTTCTTTCTGATGCAATTGAATCTTTGGTTAATTTAGCTGCCGCCATAATTGCCTTAATCGTGCTAAAAATTGCTGAACAACCCCCGGATGAAGAACATAGATACGGTCATTCGAAGGCAGAATACTTTGCCAGCATTACGGAGGGGTTATTTATTTTTATTGCCGCTATTGTCATTATAATAAGCGCGATTGGAAGAATTATTCACCCAAAAATTATTGAACAAGCATTTCTAGGTTTAGGAATTTCAGTAATTGCCTCTGTAATTAATTATGTAGTTGCTCAAAAACTTTTAAAAGTCGGGAAAAAATATCGTTCAATTACTCTTGAGGCCGATGGCCACCATTTGATGACGGACGTGATTACTTCAATTGGGGTGATTGTGGCCATCTTCCTAGTTTCCGTGACAGGGTGGCAGATATTGGATCCAATTGTTGCGATTCTCGTTGCCTTTAATATTATCTTTACCGGATATAAATTGATAAAACGTTCTATCTTAGGATTACTTGATACCTCGATCCCCAACGAAGAATTAGATATTATTACTAATATTTTAAAAAAGTACGAACGACGAGGTTTGAGGTTTCACGGTCTGCGTACACGCCAATCAGCCCAAAGAAGATTTGTTGATTTTCATGTATTAACCCCCGGAAATTGGTCGGTTAGAAAAGGTCATAATATTTTGGAGAACATTGAAAAAGATATCCGCGATTCAATTGAAAAAGTGACAGTTTCAACCCATCTTGAACCTGTTGAAGATCCCCGATCCCTTGAAGATATTTCGATAGAAAGAGGGTGATTTTATAGCCCAATCTCCCCCGCTATAGCTTTCATGGAATTTAGACAGACTTCGACGAATTTTTCGACGGGAAGATTCAAACCTTCAGGATTAACACACATTTTTATTTCTTCCCGACGAGTACCCGCAGCAAACTTTGGTTCTTTAAGTAATCTTTTTATAACCGATGATAATTTTACGTCTGCTAATTTTCTTGAGGGATAGACAAAGGCAACTGCCATGATTAATCCTGTTAGACTGTCTGCACAAAATATTGACCACTCGGCTTTATTCTGTGGTTTACGTCCGGTTAAATCTGGTGCGTGCGCTTTGATGACATTATGAACAGTCTCTGAAATAGTTAAATCGTATTTTACCAAGGCTTCCAAAGTTTTTTGCGGATGGGTCGGCTTAAATTCTCCGGAAAAATCTATGTCATGTAAAAGTCCCGCCAACATCCATTCTTCTTTTGATGGTTCATTGTTAGTTAGTTGATGGTTTATGGAAAAATAATCGTAAAGTCCTTCCATGCACGCCTCAAGAGCTAGAGAATGGTTAAAAATGTTAGGCTCTAATTGTTTTTTTATGGCCTCGACGTATTTTTGTCTATCAGGATAATTTGTCATAGGTCTGGATTCCCGCCTCCGCTGGAATGACATCAAGTAATAAAATTAATAATTTTTCCCGGAACGTAAATAATTTTTTTTGGTTTTCCGGTTATATATTTTTTAACTTTTTCACTTTCCAATGCTTTTTTCTCCACTAATTGTCTATTCCCTATTTCTCTATTCCCAAGTTTTATGGTATCGCGTAATTTGCCATTGACTTGAATCGGTAAAATTATTTCTTCCTCAACAATTTCTCCTTCTACTTTTGGCCAAGTTGATAAATGAATCGAAGTTTTTTCTCCAAAAACATTTCTCCAAATTTCCTCAGTCATAAATGGTGCAAATGGAGCCAAAATCTGCAAAAACTTTTTGACGTTTTCTTTTGAAAGTCCTTGAGGATTTTTCTCGTAATCGTTTAAGAACTCCATCATCGCCGCAATCGAGGTGTTCATTTTTATGTTCTCAATATCTTCCGTGACTTTTTTAATTGTTTTTTTCAGTTTTATTACCAAAGATTTATCTTCTTTCAATTCTGAATTCTGAATTTTTAATTCTAAATTTTGATATATGTTCCAAATCCTCGTCAGAAATCTATTAACTCCGGCAATCGTTTGGGTTGACCAAGCTCCGGTTCCTTCGTATGGCATCATAAAGCAAAGATAAAGCCTGGCCGTGTCCGAACCATATTCGGTAACAATGTCATCGGGATTGATAACATTGCCTTTTGATTTACTCATTTTATTCCCATCCGGTCCCAAAACAATACCGTGTTGAATCCTTTTTAGGGCAAATTCATCGTAGTCTAACATTTTTAAACTCTGGAAAAATTTTGTAAAGAAACGAGCGTATAATGTATGACCTAAATTGTGCTCCGACCCGCCAAAATAAACGTCGACCGGTGTTAATTTTCTTGCTCTTTCCTGATTGAAGGGTCCTTTTTCAAATTTTGGATCCAAATATCTAAACCAATACCAGGCCGAATCAAAAAAAGTATCTAAAGTTTCTGCGTCTCTTTTGGCATTTTTTCCGCATTTTGGACATTTCACGTTCAACCATTTTTCATTAGTCGCCAATGGAGGTTTACCATGAGGGGTAAAATCAACTTCATAAGGAAGTTCTATTGGTAAATCTTTTTCTGAAACCGGGATTATTCCATCGTCTGGACAATGAATCACTGGCACAGGTGTTCCCCAATATCGTTGACGGGAAATTGACCAATCGTGGATATGATAGGAGACGGTCTTTTTTCCATAGCTTTTTTCAACCATATAATCCATAATTTTTTTGGTCGCCTCGTGAATATCCAAACCATCTAAAAAACCGGAGTTAATCATCGTTCCTTCTTCTTCTTGGACTTGTTTCAATTCAGTAATTAGAGATTTATCACCGTTTTTACCAACAACAACTCTGATAATTTCTATTCCAAATTCTTTGGCAAATTCAAAATCACGAAGATCATGGCCTGGTACTCCGACGACCGCTCCTGTTCCAAATCCAATTAAAACAAAATCTGAAATCCAGATTGGCATCTTTTTGCCGGTTAAATCGTTGATAGCATAAAAATCTGTAAAAACTCCTGTTTTTTTCTTGACTTCAGCCATTCTATCCATTTCGGATTTTGCTTTTGAAATTTCTACGTATTTTTTTATTTCTTGTAACTTGGAGCTTGTAATTTGTAGCTTTTTATCAAGAATTTTTTGTACAAATTCATGTTCGGGAGCAATAACAAGAAATGTGGCGCCAAAATTGGTATCAGGGCGAGTGGTAAAACAAGTAATTTTGAATTCTGAATTCTGAATTTTATATTCTATATTTATTCCTTCTTTTCTCCCTATCCAATTATTTTGACCTGTGCGAACTGATGTTGGCCAGTCCACCCCTGGGGTGTCTTTCCAGATTAATTTATCTGCATAGTCAGTAATTTTCAAAAACCATTGCTCGACTTCTTTTTGGACAACCGTTTCTCCACAACGCCAACATTTGCCGTTTTCAATATTTTCATTTGCAATAACGGTCTGACAGCTTGGACACCAGTTCGACAAAGTTTTTCCCCGGAAAGCCAACCCTTTTTCATACATCTTCAAAAATATCCATTGGTTCCAACGATAATATTCTGGTAAACAAGTGATCGTCATCCAATCCCAATCGATCATAGTCCCCATCTGTTGGAATTGTTTTGTCATTGTCTCGATATTTTTCATAGTCCAATCTTTAGGGTGGGTTTTCCTTTTTATAGCGGCGTTCTCCGCTGGCAAACCGAATGCGTCATAACCCATCGGAAAAAAAACGTTAAAACCGTTCATTCTTTTGAAACGGGAAAGTACATCGGGATGGGTAAAAGTAAACCAGTGACCAATATGAAGATCGCCGGATGTGTAGGGCAATTCGACCAAAGTATAAAATTTCTTTTTTTCCGACTTTATAAACTTTATAACTTTATCAACTTTATAAACTCCTTCTTTTTTCCACTTCTCTACCCATTTTTTTTCAAACTCTTGTGGTTGATATCTGTTTGACATAGCTAAAATTATAGCACAAAAATTGATTTGCCAACCTGTTCTAACCTCGGAGGTTAGACACGGCTTGGCAGGAGAATCTATATATCAATTGAATTTATTAATAATTGATAGGACTTTATTTTTTATTTTTTCATTAACTTCAACCGTAATAATCCCGTGTTGCCAGTGGCCGTAGAGAACTAAGGAATTTAATGGGGCAAATAATATGGCCGGTAATGCTAGAAGGTCCTCTTCGCCGTCAACCACTAACCAAGAACCATAAGGTCCGACCTTATTACTAAGGACGGACCTTTGCTGAATCATCTGCCTTAATCTCTCGGCTGTTTTGAGGTTGATCGTTCCGGGGTTGTTAATTAAGGACGGACCTTTTTGAACATGCTGAAGCTTTGCAAAAAGGTCCGTCCTTTCTCGTCGCGACCTGTGATCTATAACCTTCACGTCCGGTTCAAGTCCACTTTTTAACAAAGAGTCAACAATAATATCTCCAACGGCAATTATCATAATATGTTTCGATGTATCGATACATCGAAGTAATTGTTTTGTGTTTTTGAAGACCTGACCTAATGGTTTTTGTAATATTGGTCGCAAACTCTCCGGCATTTTAAGATAGTGATTAGTGATTAGTGACTGGTGATTAGTTGGTAATTCATAGACTTTGCCATTTCTATCAATCTCTCCCATTCTTATTCTCTCCGAGTTAATCAGCTTTCCGTCTTCCGCTAAAACATCTTCAATAATAACTATCATTAACGGAATAAGATGATTTTTTTTCCTTAACTCATTAATTTTTAGAGCATTAGGAAAAGTTTCCCTTGAAACTATAATTGCGTCAATATCTCTTATTTTGTCAGTTCCTCCTGTAAATTCAGAAAACGAAATAATATCTATGAGACGGCCGTCCACAAGATATTTTTTTATATATTTGTTTATCGATTTTTTTCTCTCCTCAAACGATTCAACTGTCTCTGATAAAAATTTGTCTTTATAAATTTCTTCCGTGGCAATTCCAATAGTAATTTTTTTCCCAACTTCAAAAGCTTTCGTTAATAAAGCCTCGTGACCTTTATGAAAGTGATCAAATGTTCCTCCAAGTACAATATTGTTATATTGTTTTATTGTCATATTGTTTTTATTAACCATATAGCCATATAACAATTTAGCAATATATTTAGGAACTCGATTCTGCCATCTTTTACCTTCTTTAATCAACTTTCTGATCCTCCAGCCTTCATATTCTCCTCTTTTGTAATAGTCGACCTCTATAATCTTAAGGCCAGCTTTTTTCAAAATATTATTTGTCCATTCGTTGTTTCCTAGAGCGAGGTCAAACTTACCTACTTGTTTTTTTAAATTGGAAAGCCATTTCCTATCATCAAAAAAGTCATCGAGAGGCACAATTTTACTTAATTTTTCTTCGATTCCTTCTTTATAAAAAACAGCTTTAATTATTTTTTTTCTTGTTTCAAAATCAATCGGATTATTAACGTCTGTAATATTAGCACTTCCAATTCCGATTATAATTTTGTCTGCCTTTTCCAAGGCTTTTTTAATTAAAAAAAGATGGCCTTTATGAAAGGGCTGGAAGCGGCCGACGATTAGGGCGATTTTATGTTGCATAAATTTTTTCTCTTTAATAGTATACTATACTCATGCAAAACCCGCTTTCGATCAACCCAAAACAAGAAACTGAAAAAATAATAAGTTTCCTGAAAAAAACTTTCAAAGAACAAAAAATTGACAAAGTTGTCCTTGGACTTTCCGGAGGAATTGATTCAACAACAGCCCTTTATCTTTTAAGAGAAGTTTTACCGGCAAAAAATATTTTTGCCGTCCAGATGGATTATAAACCAAGAAAAAAATTAGATATTAATTTAAAAGGCGTAAACATTGTTAATGTACCAATTAAAAAGATTGTTAATCAGTTTGAGAAAATCGTTTTGAAGGGCGAAGGTATTAAATTTTTTTTCGACTTGGGATCTCTCCTGGAGAGGGTTCCCACGGAGACAAAAAAATTTGATACCAAGCCCTTAAAGAAGGCACGACTTGGTAACATCATGACCCGCGTCCGCATGATTATCCTTTTTGATTTGGCAAAACAGATAAACGGTTTAGTTTGCGGAACAGAAAATAAATCAGAAAGATTACTTGGCTATTTTACCCGTTTTGGCGACGCCGCCTCAGACATTGAGCCGATTGCCCATTTATACAAAACTCAGATCTATCAACTGGCAAAATATTTAAAAGTTCCGGAAAAAATTATTGATCAATCCCCTACTGCCGGCCTTTGGGACGGGCAGACTGATGAGGATGATTTTGGATTTACTTATAAAGAAGCTGACCAAGTTCTCTATCTTGCCCACGACCGTGGACAAGATATTAAGAAAATAAAAAAAGATTTTTTAAATGCGGAAAAAATAATTAAACGAATGAAAAATAATCAATTTAAACTAAGAACTCCGTATTCTATTTTAAAATAAATTAATAGACTGGATCCCCGTCTTCCCTTCGATTTCACTCAGGGTAAACACGGGGATGACAAAAAATGCTTGACAAAAATATTTTATTTATTGTTATAATGTTTTCATAAGTTGGGGGAGCTTGGTGATTCCAGGCTGAGAAACCCGAAAAAACGGGAGACCCATTGAAAACCTGATCTGGATAATGCCAGCGGAGGGAAAAGAGTATGAAAAAAAATTATTTCTTCGCAGTTCTGCTCATTCTTTTTGTAATCTTATTTATTGTTTGGAAATTAAACAATCGTAGACTATCCGTCCAACCAAAACAATTAACTCTTTTTCTTCTTGCCATGGATTGGACTCCAAACACAAATCACACGGGAGTTTATGTAGCACTCGCCAAAGGTTGGTATAGAGAACAGGGACTCGATTTAAAAATTCTTCCCTACTCCCCCAACGTTTCTTCAAGCGTTTTGGTGACAAGTGAAAAAGCAGATACCGGAATTAGTTTTATTGAAGACGTCGTCGGCGAAACCGCTAAAAATAATCCGCTCGTCTCAATCGGAGCTATTTTACAGCATAATACTTCCGGACTGATCGTCCTTAAAGATTCCGGTATCAACCGGCCAAAAGACTTGGACGGAAAAATTTATGGAGGTTACGGCTCTCCTTTTGAAAACCCGATCATCTCAGAAATTATTAAAAAAGATGGTGGGGCTGGTGATTTTAAGAATGTTGTTTTGGAAATTGGAGCCATGCAGGCATTAGAAAGTAAACGGATTGATTTTGTTTGGGTTTTTTCCGGTTGGGAAGTCGTTCAGGCGCGCCTTGATGGATTAAAATTTAATTTTTTTCCTTTAACTCAGTACGGAATTCCTGATTCTCCAACTGTGGTTTTTGTTGTAACACCTAATAAAATAAAGAGCTCTCCTGAATTATTAAAAAAATTTATGACAGCCACCGCTCAAGGATATGAATATGCACGTCTTTTTCCAAAAGAATCGGCTCAAATTCTTATCAATACAACACCTAAAGATACTTTTCCCAATCCAAAACTTGTTTTTGAAAGTCAAGATTTTATGAGTAAAAATTACGCTGACAAAAAAAGACAGTGGGGAAGTCAAGACATTAAATCCTGGACCGGCTATCCTCAATTTATCCTTAATTCAAAAACTGTTATTGATTTTAACTCTTTATTTACCAATAAATTTCTACCTTAATGTCTGCGCCAAAGTTAATCATAAAAAATCTTTCAAAAAATTATTTATTATCAAATAATAAAACAGTTACTGCTTTAAAAAATTTTAATTTAAAAGTTTTTCCTGGAGAATTCGTCTCAATAATTGGTCCAAGCGGTTGCGGAAAAACCACTCTGTTTAATATTATTGCCGGAGTTGAAGAACAAACTTTAGGAACGATCTCTCTTGACGGAAATATTGAAAATTCAAGACGGGGCAAGTTCGGTTATATGTTTCAAGATCCTTTGCTTTTACCTTGGAGAACAATTAAAGAAAATTTGATTCTTGGACTTGATATTAAAAAAGTTTCAAAAGAAATTGCCTTTAAAAAAGCTCTTTCGCTATTAAAAGAGTTTAATTTAGAAAAATATGAAGATCAATATCCTTTAGTTTTATCAGGAGGAATGAAACAGAAAGTTTCCCTCCTTCGAACGCTACTTTTTAATGATTCGTTTCTACTGCTTGATGAACCGTTTGGAGCTTTGGATCAAATAACTAGGCAGAGTCTTCAACTTTGGCTAAAACAGGTTTTGAAAAAATTTATGACAACCGCTTTATTTATCACTCATGATATTCGTGAAGCAAAATTACTTTCAGACAGAATTATTGAATTGAAAAAAAATTAGTATGAAAAAATATCGATCGAGTTTTCTGTTAATAATATTCTTGCTTGTTTTTTGGGAATTTTACGTCCGTTCGGGATTTATAAATTTGAGAATACTTCCTCCGCCCAGTCATATTTTTGAAGCACTTTATTCCCATTGGAACAATCTATTACCCCATGTCCTCCAAACATTATTAGAAACAATTATTGGTTTCTTAATTGCGACTATTCTTGGGTTTGTGACAGCAATTCTTTTGGATATTTCTCCAAAAATTAATAAAACCATTTACCCCCTTTTAATAATTTCTCAAACTATTCCAATTATTGCCTTGGCCCCATTATTACTTTTATGGTTCGGTTTTGGGATTTTGCCGAAAATAATCATTGTTGTTTTGTACTGTTTTTTCCCGATTGCTATTGCCGGAGCCGATGGCCTTACTCATTCAAAAAAACAGTTTATGAAGTTGCTCATTAGTATGGACGCTTCACACTTTCAGGGATTATTTTTAGTTAGACTGCCAAGCAGTCTGCCTTCTTTTTTTTCCGGATTAAAAATCGCTGCCACTTATTCAGTTGCTGGAGCAATTGTTGGTGAATTTGTTGGCGCCTACCAAGGTCTTGGCGTCTATATGCAGCAAGCGGCTAATTCTTACTCCATCGCTTTGGTTTTTGCCAGTATTTTTGTAATTATAATTCTTAGTTTCTTGATATTATTTGGAGTTACAATCATTGAGAAACGTGTCATCCCCTTTTTGTAATATTATGAAAAATCGTGCCATAATTTTTATCAACGGCAATCTCTCAGACTTAAGTCAAGCAAAAAATATTATTAAAAAAGAAGATTTTTTGATTGGAGCAGACGGCGGAGTTAAACATATTTTAAAACTCGGATTAATCCCCCAGATTATTATTGGCGACCTTGATTCTATAAGTAAGGAACAGGCATGCCTGTTCCCAACAATCAAATATCCAACCAAAAAGGACAAAACGGATTTTGAATTGGCAATTGATTATTGTCTTAAAAATAAATTTCAAGAAATAATTATTTTTGGTATTTTAGGTGACCGCATTGACCACTTAATCGCCAGTATTTTTTTACTCGCGAAGACACAAACTGAAAATCAATTAATAAAAATAAAAATAATCGAAGGAAAAAAGGAAATATTTGTCCTAAACAAAGAAATAACGATTCGCGGAAAAATCGGCGATGAGATCTCAATTATTCCCATCAGTGAGAAATTAGAAGGAGTTACAACTGATGGACTGTATTATCGATTAATCGATAATACACTTTTGTTTGGCTCAACAAGAGGAGTGAGTAATATAATGAATAAAACGGTAGCAAAAATAACTATTTCCAAAGGTATTGCTTTAATTGAGCATAATTATTGATTAACGACTTTGTGACAACCTAAATTCGCTTGACAAAAAAAAATTCATGAAGTAAAATTTCATCCTATGAATAGTCAAGAAGTTGTAAAGGTTGCCGAAATAATCGCTGGAAGCTTAATTGGTTTAGCTGCAACTTATAATGCTGGGAGATTGATTCTAGAAAAAATTTTTAAACCAGGTACACTTAAGGTTCCAAGTCATCGTTTAGATAATGAAATCTGTTCTGGTTCTGGAAATAGAGTCTTACCTTTTTTTTCCAGCGCGGTAAAGTCTCGTGATGCAAACAAAATGGTTGAATGTAATGCCTGTGGAACACAATTGATTGGTGAATAATTTTAAGTTTTTTTGATTTCTTTAAACTCACTCACCACAATCTTTCTCCCTCTAAATTCACTGCCATTTAATTTTTCAATTGCTATTTTTGCTTCCTCAATAGAATTCATTTCCACAAACCCGAATCCTTTTGATTTTTTATCAAAAAACCTTACAATTTCGGCCGTTAAGACTTTTCCAACTGTTTTAAAAAGTTCTTCCAACGCAATATCCTTAACGTCAAAATCCAAATTCCCAACAAAAAGTTTTTTGTTCATGTACTGATTATAAAACAAAAGGATTATTTTTGGAATGATAAATCATTCCACTACTGTAGTGGTGCTATTCATCGCACCTAAATAATCCATTTCCGCTTGAAAAGAAGAAGAAGAAGAAGAAGAAGTATAATTTCTAACGTGAAAGCTTTTGATGTTTTAAAACCTGAAGTTTTATTACCAGTTATTGCTGGTGTAGCTTTAATATTTTTTGGAGGAAGAGCAATATTGAGAAAAATACAAGCTTATAAACAAGCACAACAAAAACGTGTAGCATTTAGAAAGAACCTTTCTGATTTAGGGCAAAGATACAAAGGTGGTTATGATGGCGGTGGTTCAGATGCCTAATCTATCTCATTACCTGAAAACTTCTTAACCATTCTATTAGTTTTTTCCCTTAAAGCGTCAGGCTAATTTTTCTATCAATATACTGACGTAAAACAGCCGCGGCTAACGTTTGATAAGGCAAGCCTGTCTCAATTGATCGAGCTTTTAGCTTTTCCACGTCACGAACAGAAAGTCGAATATTTATATTTTTTAACTTACTTAATGTATTCTTCGCATATGCTTGATATCGTTTTTTCTCTTTTTCCAGATTTTTAACCGACTTGAACTCACCTTTTTCATAATCTTCTAAGATTTGTTTTTCTTCTGGATCAAGTTGGATATATTTCATAGTTATAATAAAAATTTATAATTTGACTAAATATTTTTTTGTTGCTTTACGACTGGGAATAATTGTTTTCATAAATATTTTTTCTCCCGCCTCAACAAATGGAACTAAGTAAACATAATGATTAATCTCAACAACAAACATTCTTTGATTCGGATACTTTTTTTTGTTTGGATGATCAATTGTATCTAATAGTTTGTTTTCGTTAATTATAATCAAGACGTCTTCAAATGAAACCCCTCTTTCTATCCTCAACCCATCATTCTTTTCTTTATTCCACTCATAAAACATATCGAATTAATTGTATGACAAAAGATATTAAATGTCAATAGTGCCGTTTTTCGCTGCAAAGAAAAAAAAAAGAAAATTATTATAACTAAATACTTAACCTCGTTTTGAAAACTCCGGACTTGGTTAGTTATATTTTATTTTTCAAATGCAAATCGGGCTTTGAAATGGCGGAGAGTTAACTCTCTTCCGTAGACTACTTTAACTTTAGGAATTAAATCACGATTATCATGAAGAGCTTTGACTGCTTCAACACTGGATATCAAATCCTGATCTTCATAACGTAAACGGGGAACGGCAAAACGGACAAAATTAACGTCCGGATGAGTTTCAACTCCAGATTTTTTGTCATACGACCCAAAAGCAAAGTAACCCAATTCACAAGCTCTATGACCGTATAAGGATAGTAATAACGCGGTTAAGGAAATTCCCCCAAAATCTTCCGGCTTCATCTTTGTTCCCTTAAAAAATTTGTTAATATCCAAATACACAGCGTGACCTCCGATTGGGCTGACTACCGGAATATTATTATCTAACATTGCCTGGCCAAACCGCGCAACCTGACTGATACGATATTTCAAATAATCCTCGTTAACGACTGTTTTCAATCCTTCGACCAAGGCCATGATATCCCGCCCTGACATTCCACCGTAGGTTGGATGGCCCTCTTTCACTATCTGATAATCTAAAATCGCTTCAGGAATTTTTGGGTATTTTTTCATAAAAAAACCGTTATTTTTGATGAATAGCCCCCCGCCCATATTGACCAAACCATCTTTTTTAAAACTTATTGTTATCCCATCACAATAACTAAATATTTTTTGAACTATTTCCAAAATAGTTTTATTTTTAAATTCTTTTTCATAAGTTTTTATAAACCAGGCGTTTTCGGCAAAGCGGCAGGCATCAATAAAAAACGGCAGATTATAACTGTGAACAATTTCGGCAACTTCTCTGATATTGGCAAGAGAGGCCGGTTGACCACCGCCGGTATTATTGGTAATAGTCATATAAACCAATGGAATTCTTTGATGATCTGTTTTTAATAGTTTTTTAAGTTTTGCCGTATCCATGTTTCCTTTGAAATGTGAAGCGCTTTTTTCATCAGTTAATTCTTTCGAAAAAAGATTAACTGCTTTTATTTTGTTGATCTCAATGTTAGCGGCCGTTGTATCAAAATGACCATTGCTGGGAATGATTTGGCCATTTCCTAGTCTGCCTAGAGCCGTAAACAAGGCATCCTCACAAGGGCGGCCTTGATGAAAGAGAAAAGCATTCGGTAAACCTTTTTCCGGACTATTAAAAAATTCTTCACCAAAAGTTTTTCTGATTACTTCAATTAATTGGAAGTAGCCACGATTTGAACCATAAGATTCATCCCCTAAATGAAGCGCCGCCCACTGTTTATTGGTCATTGTGGTTGTCCCTGAGTCGGATAAAAAATCGCAACCGGTTATCATCTCAGCCGGAAAAAAGAAAACATTTAAGCCGACTTTTTCCAGCATTTTAGCCCGTTCAACCGGAGAATAGTTTTTTTTAAACTCAACAGAATGATTAATGTAGGGACGAGGAGATGTTTTTAACTTGTTTTCTTCTGTAAAGGATTTTATCAACGATGATAAATTCATTGTAGATAAATTATCATATTTGTTTTAAATGTTCAAGAGATTTTTACCTCGTCACCTGGAAACTTCTGACTTGTTCTAATAGTTTTTTCTTTTTTTTGGAAAAAGCATGTTGGTTTAAGCTTAATTCGGGGATTTCTTTTGTTTCGTGGACAAGTTTTTCCAGGACTATCCAATATTTTTTCAGATGATGTTTTTTGATTAGATCTGATAAGTAATTAAAATTAAAATCTTCTAACAGAACTAAACTAATAATATCAATTAAATCTTTTTGTCCTTTGACGCTCGCTCCCCGATCCTGATAAGCTTTTAATTTTGTTATCAGCAATACTTCCTTTTCCAGTAGGACGAAACCGTTGACCAAAGTTGTTTTTTTAATAATTTTTTCGACCGGTAATCCTAAGTCGGAATAAAACGGCATATAAATATCTATGTCAATTTCTTCTATCTTTATCTGGTATTTTTTTAATCTTTCATTTTTTTCGATTGTAAATTCTTTTTTGAACTGTTCTAACTCCGAAAAATCAACAATCATATCAATATCTTTGGACTTCAATGATTTGGTATAAAAATAGACGGCCCAGCCGCCGATTAAAACAAATTTATACTGTTTTTTTAGTTCGGTTAAGATGGAAAAACTTTTGTCAGTTAAAAACTGTTGATAAAAAGTGTTCATGACCCAAGTCTTTTTCTAATTTCTAATAAAGTTGCTTCCTGAAAATCTTTTGCATACCACTCCGATAAATTCCAAAGGTCAACAAATAGCTGTGCTAAACCAAGTTTTTTTGATTTTAACAGATATGGGTCTGGTTTTAGAATATAAATATTTGGCGGACGCTGGCTTTTTGGAAATCTTTTACTGATTTTTTCAATTCTATTAGAATAAAAATATACATGATCATAATCGGCCGATGTTTTATTTAATAAATGTCGAAAGGCAGTAAAGGCCGTTGTAATAATATCGGGCGTCATTAATCCTTCTCGATCATAAACTGGTAATGGACTAAAAGTTGAATAAACAATGTCCTTCTTTAAGTTTCTTCTGGTAGCCCAAAAAAACAATAGTCTTTCCCAATCAACCACTTTTGATGAAGTTTTATTGATCTTGACAATGTTAAGATCACGCAAAGGAATCAAAGCATGATTAACGACGCTCGTTGAAAGAGAATATTTTTTGGCTAACTCGGTGATGGTGAAGTCTGGATTTCTCTTCTCAATAGTCCGATCTAAAAGCTCCCTCCAGACGTATTCAATCTTAAGCATTTTCTATTTTGACTAATAATTATTACGGTCTTTTTCTATGATAATAGAAAATAAATCGATTGTCAAACCCTTTTCCGCTTGAAAAGAAGAAGAAGAAGTAAAATTCTGTATAAATATGAGTGAGTTTGCAGCGAAAGGAAAATTCAATCTTACTGGTTGGTTAAAAAAACAAGATATTATTAGAAAACCAAGAGACGATCAATGGGCTGAACAACAATCTGAAGCAGCAGCCGTAACATTAAGGAATAGACTTAATATAGATCGGTATGAACGATACAAAAGAACGGGAGGAACTCTTTATGATAAAAAAAAGGATAAAACTCCTACTTAATTATCTCGTCACTTGAAAAGATCTTACTTGTTCTAATAGTTTTTTTGTCCATTCGACTTCGCTCAGGACAAAAAATTTACATTATCGAGTAATCTGAAATGATTTAACTTTGTTAAGTAAATTTTTCGCCTCTTCATTTTCCTCAAAATGGCGTCGGACCGGCTCAATTAACTGATCTAAGTATTTGATCAAAACCGCCTTCAAATCCATCGGGTGAACTTTTTTCTCGGCGAAAGTTTTTTCTAATTCTTCGTAATTTTTGAAAGAAATATTGCCACCAAACTTCTCTGGCCTCTCAATTTTTACTTCATTTATCCTGAGCTTGCCGAAGGACTCAAAGACAATATATTTAAAATATTCCAAAATTGGATTTTCTTTAATATCTCCTTCTAGACAGTATGCTTTATTTATTTTTCGTTGAATATCTTCAGTCGTATCGGTCATAAAAATAGCCGTATCTGGCTTAGATTTAGACATTTTTACCTCAATTGTCCTTTGTAATGCATCCGATTCCTGGCTTGCTGGTTTACCTAAACCCATCAACATATGATGTGAGACAACAACAGGCTTCCAGAACCCCAACATTGGACCAACTTCCCGTGCCAGCATATTTACTTTTCTTTGATCCATTCCCAGTTGAGTAATTTTGGCTCCCAACATAAAAATATCGGCCACTTGCATACATGAATAGATAATATGAGCGCCGGTTAGTTTATCTAAGGACTCCTCGCGCCCCATCATTTCGGCTGTCCGAATAAATCGTTTTAAAACATTGGACTTTCCAACTTGAACGACTAACTTCCAGTAGTCGGAATTTTTTGCCATATCAGACGCCCACAAAAACTCTACTTTTGAGAGATCCATTCCGCTGGCCTTCCAAACTTCAATAAAGTATTTTCCAACTATCTTTATTTTTTCCAGATCCCCGCCCATTTTATTATTAGCCATCGCATGCCAGTCGGCTACCCACATCCGGAATTTAACTCCGGCCTTAATCATTTTATTAACATTAATGGCACGAACAATACCCTGGGCAATATGGATCTGACCTGACGGTTCAAATCCGTCGTAAGCAATTAATTCTTCCCCACTCTCAAGAAGTTTTTTTAATTCTTCCTCTTGAATAATTTCCTCCCCTACCTGTTTAATAAGATTCAAACGATCTTGAGTGGTCATAAATCAATTGACAATTAACTATTAACAATATACAATACTTCTATCACGATGACCAAGCTAAGCAGCCTAAGGTTTCGACCGAACGCTGATCTTGGTCTTTTTCATTTCTAAAGAATTTCTCAGTAAATCAACTCTCACCATGTAGTGATTATATTTGCGAAGTAAAGCTGAATAATGTTTATTCGGTGCGAGGATATGAAAAAGTTTTCCCTTTCCTTCCAGATATTCGACTAAACAATGGAAATCTCCGTCCCCCGAAACAATAATTGCTTTATCATAATCTTTGTATTGAATCATCGAATGAAGAACCAATTCCGCGTCAACATTGCCTTTTACTTGAATTTTACCATTTCGACGATATTCTAAGGTGGGCTTAAAAATTAAAATAAAACCACATTCTTGTAAAAAAGCATATAAAAATTCATTACCGGAAACATGCCCAATAAAAAGGTAGGCTTTACTTACATTGTATTTATTGCGAAGATACTGACGAAACTTTCTCCAATCCAAACTCCACCCTTGGCTTTTTACTCCAAGATTAAGATTCTGACTGTCAATAAAAGCGTAGATTTTTTGTTTTGAATTTTTCTTAATCATAGTCAGATTATACTACCTATCAACTAGAAAAAACGTCGTTAAATTATTTGAACTATCTTGTAAATCTTGATCAACAATATCTAAACTATAAATTTGAGCCAATATTTTTGGCCCTAAAATGGCAATATTTTTTTCAATTTTGTTTTTTGCCAAAGCTTCGGCACACTTGGCTGTATCAACCAAATCGCCCTGACCGCTAACCTGCTTTAAATTTGGATATTTTTTTACCAAATTATTTTTACACTGGAGGAAGTTTTGTGAGTGAGCCATAATTGTTTTTAGTTGTTTTACATCAACATCTTTTCGTTTCATCAAAAAATGGCATATTAAAATCTGAAACTCCTCAACGATTTTAAATTTATATTTAGCCATCGCGTGGGTTGATTCTTCCACTACTCCCCCGACCGCGTTCTGAATAGCAAATAATCCATAATCAATATTATCTTCGTGTAAATTTTTCAACACTTTCTCACTGGTAAAAAGATATTTTATTTTAAAATTATTAATCTTATTTTTTTTGGTATAAAATAAAATGGCTTCTTCGTTAAAACTTCCTTTGCCTCCTTGAATGCCATAAATAATATTTTTTCTGTTTAATAAATCATACGCCCGTCCTAATTTTATTAGCATCGATCTTGTATACGGATTATAGTTCTGTAAGTCATTAAATAACTGCCAGGTATCGTTACAAGTTTGATCCGTTATTTCATGAAGTTTTTTTGCACCAAGTGAATCAATGGGGGTAGGGGCGAATTTTAATTCGCCCAATAATCTACCAATAAAATGGGTTACCCCTTGAGAATTAGCCGCTAATTGGTCATGCTTTTCTGCGGACATTTCAATTACTTTTAATCCTTTTTTTGCAAAAAAATTCTTCCAAAAACTAAAGTTTTTTTCGCTCGATCTAAATTTATCCATAACCATTGGAAGATCCTTAAACCCATTTTTACTACTGTCCGGACCAAACATCGGATGGGTTAATAAAGCCTGTGTTTTAAGCCCACGCAAATGTTTACTTAGTACTTTTTTCGGATGCATTTTAACCGATAGAACATCAATTAAAAGATGATTATCTTTGAAATGTTTTTTATGTTTCTTGATAACCGATTCAAATGCTGAAATCGGAACGCAGTAAAAGATGACTTCGGAATTAACAATTTCCTCTACATTTTTTCTGTTGATTATTGTTAGTTCAAAGTCTTGATCTAACAATCGCTTTAGTGTTTTACCGAACCGGCCAAAACCAACGATGGCTACATTTTTCATAATTTTAACTTTAATTAATTAAAGTATTTTGCTGACATTTTTTTCAACTTTCAATGCTTCTTCATGGATTATTTCCCAGATTTTTTTTAAATATCCTTTTTTAGATTTGATTACTATTTGCCAACGGACAGAATCAAGAGCTGGAATGTTTTGCTGCTTTTTCAACAAACCAACTTTCTTAACAATCTCCATTCTTTTGGCCAATAAAGAAACTATCTGTTCGTCTATAGCATCAATCTGTTTTCGTAAATTTTCTAACTTGTTTTTCATAATAAAGTAATTTTAGTCTGGATCCCCGCCGGAGCCTGCCCTCGACTCCGATCGGGGGCGGGGATGACAAACAACTGCAAAAGCGGGACGCTTAATTTTTTTCGACTTGGGAGTCCCCGAAAAGGAGAGGGTTCCCACGGAGAAATAAAATTTAGTGTCACGCTTTAACATAAGGTTTTATTCCTTAAATAATGATCCATGATTGTAATTGCCGCCATTGCCTCAACGATTGGCACTGCACGCGGTAAAACACACGGATCATGCCGGCCAGCCGCTTTTATCTTGACATTCTGACCCTTTAAATTGACCGTATTTTGTTCTTTTCTGATTGTTGAAACCGATTTAAAAGCAACTCGGAAATAAATATCCTCTCCATTAGAAATTCCTCCTTGAATTCCACCGGAAAAGTTCGTTTTTGTTCTAATTTCTCCATTCTCATCAGTAAAAAACGAATCGTTATGTTGGCTGCCATTTATTTTTACTCCCTCAAACCCCGAACCAATCTCGAATCCCTTAACAGCTGGAATTGACAACATCGCTTTTCCCAAATCAGCGGATAATTTATCAAAAACAGGTTCGCCTAAACCGACTGGGACATTTTTTATCAGTCCAAGAATAACTCCACCAACCGAATCCCCTTCTTGTTTTAATCTATTAATTAATTGAATCATTTCTTGAGCTATTTTATTGTCCGGACAACGAACAATGTTTGATTCAATCTGTTCGGACGTAACTTTATTGAAATCAACTTCTGTTTTTATATCCCCCACCTGTTCAACAAGTGCTAAAAATTCTATTTTTAATTTTTCTTTGAGAAATTTTTTAGCAATGGCGCCAGTGGCTACTCGAGCTAAAGTTTCTCTCGCCGAAGCTCGTCCCGACCCTTGCCAATCACGAATCCCATATTTTTTTTCATAGGTAAAATCTGCATGAGATGGCCGAAAAATATCTTTTAATTTTTCATAATCTTCGGGACGGGCATCTTTATTCCGAGCCATCATCATAATTGGTGTGCCGGTTGTTTTTCCTTCAAAAATACCCGATAAAATCTCGATCCTATCCTCTTCATTTCTCGGGCTTGTAATTTTACTTTGCCCTGGTTTTCTTCGATCTAAATCTTTTTGTATATCTTCAACGGAAATTTTAAGTCCAGGAGGACAGCCGTCAACCACACAACCAACCGCCCCACCATGGGACTCGCCAAAAGTCGTCACTTGAAATAATTTTCCGAATGTATTGCCTGCCATAATATTAGGGACTAGTGACTAGGGATTAGGGACTAGTAATTTTTAATTGTTTTTCCATAATTTCTATTGGTGGTTTAATATCAGTATACATTTCAAACTTCAAGACCCCTTGCCACAATAACATTCTGTCTGCAAAAACTACCTGACAGCCAACTTCTTGTGCTTCCTTGAGTAACTTTGTCTCTCGTGGGTTACTAACTATATCCATCACCGTTAAATTTTTTTGTAATAATTTTTTATCGACGAGTGATTGGTCAATATTTGGTAACATACCAACGGACGTGCTATTTACCAAAATATCTGATAATGGTAAAAATTCCGATAGCTTTTCTAAACCACCAAATCCACAACCAACGGTATTTGCCAATTCTTCAGCATCAGATACAGTTCTGTTGATAATCGTTAGATCTCCACCTTCATCTTTGATCGCAAAAGCCAAAGCCCTAGCAGCACCACCCGCCCCCAGTAAAATTACTTTTTTTCCTTTTACCACGGTTTTTTCTTTGAGGGCTTTTATTCCTCCTTTACCATCGGTGTTTCCGCCGATTAATTTTCCATTGTTATTGATAACAACATTAACCGCGCCGATTCTTTTGGCATCTTCATCAAGCTCATCTAGATGTTTAATGATGCTAATCTTAAAAGGAATAGTTACTCCAACGGCGTGAATACCGAGATTTCTGATTGCCTCGACTCCGCGTTTTATATCTTCAACCACAAAAGGAAGATAGACATAATTAAGTCCTAATTTTTCAAAAACCGCATTATACATCATATACATTTTGCTAGTTTTATAAGTGTTCCCAACAAATCCAATCAGTTTTGTCTCTCCATTTATTTTCATAGGACTTTAATTAATTAAAGTGAGAATTATATTTACCAGTGTCTCTGGTGACTCACTTTTAAAATTTATAATTTTGTTAGCAACTTTTTTATAGACTGGTCGCCTTTTTACTAAAAGTTCACTTAATGATTTTTTTGGGTCGCTTGGGTATGGAAAAAATGCTGGAACTCCGTGTTTTAAAATTCTCGGTAAAAGAACTTTTTCGTCGGCATCAAGAAAAATAATTTTTCCTAAATGTCTTAATAGTATTTGATTATTGGTATCCAACGGTGTTCCTCCGCCACAAGATAAAATAAAACTTTTAGCAGTTTTTTCTTGATAAATTTTTTTTAATACTTCAGATTCTAACTGACGAAAATAAGCGGCCCCGTGTTTCCTAAAGATTTCGCGAAAACTCAACTTTTCATTCTTATCCATAAAATGAACTTTCTCGATTTCCTGATCAAGTTCAACAAACTTTATTCCCAATTTTTGTGCCAATAGTTTTCCGACCGTACTTTTTCCACAGGCTTTCATGCCAATTAAAATTATGTTCATATCACTTCTCAATTAACTCATAATTTGCCCCGGCTTTCGTCATCTCTGGGATATAACTGTCAAATGATTTTTCTACCATCTGAGCATCAGAAATAACTGTTTCCCCTTCACTTGCCAAACCAGCAACCGAAAAAGCCATCACCATCCGGTGATCGAAATATCCATTAATTTCTGTTCCTTTTAATTTCCAAGTTCCGTCTTGATGGATTATTAGTCCGTCTTGTTTTTCTTCAATTTTTGCTCCCATTTTTTTCAATTCCGTACAGACGGCCGCTATCCGATCGCATTCTTTCCAACGGGCCGTCAACGCGTTATTAATGACGGTCTCACCCTTGGCAAAACAGGCGGCCACCGCGATTGTTGGTACTTGATCGGGTAACTGATTCATATCAATCTCTTCCCCATGTAACTGACTTGTTTTGGCCGTTAAACAATTTTTTTCAATTTTTAAATCTGCTCCCATTTTTTTCAAAATATCAACTACCTGTTTATCACCATAAGGATCTTTTAAATCCATTCCTTTGACTTTTATCTCCGAATTTTTTGTAATAATAGCTGCCAGTAACGGGTAGCCAGGAGCGGACCACTCAAAGGGAATTTTTGCATCAAAAGACTTGGGCGGTAGATTGCCCGGAAAAGAATAGTGTTTGTGATGATTATTTTTGTATTTCAATCCCACTTTATCAAACCAGTACAATAAAAGATCAATGTAAGCGGTTTCCCCGGGATTATCAACAAAAATCTCAATCGGTTTTTTGGAGAGAGCGGATGCAATTAAAACACTAAAAACAGGTTGACAACCGGTACCATCCATATGAGCCACTCCACCATTAATTTTACCTTTAATGATAAATGGAGCCATTCCATCACCTTTGGTTGAAATTACATTAACTCCCAATTCCTGAAAAGGAGCAATTAAGTTTTTAGTAATCTTTCTTAATTTCCTTAATGATTCGTCCCCTGTTAATACTGTAAAACCAGGACAAGCCGCAGCAACACCAGCAATGAAGGCTAACATTGTTCCGGAATTGTTGACATTGATAATATCTTCAGGCGTTTGTAATTTTCCAGCAACCCCACTTACTTCAAATATATTTTTATCAATTTCCTTAATAGTAGCTCCAAACATCCTCATTGCCTTTACCCCTTCATCCCAATCAGTACTTAGCTTTGGGTTTCTAATAACTGAAATTCCATCAGCCAGCGCGCCTAAAACAAGAGCTCTAAACGAATGCACTTTTGAAGGTGGTATCGAAATGACACCTCTTAAATTTTGACTTTTTTTTACTTTAAGATATTTCATGGTTCGACGTTGCTCACCATGACCCTGAACTTGTTGAAGGGTCATATTTTTTTAATAAAATTTACTAACTGTCTTAATCCTTCATAATAACTTGCTTCTTTTAATCCGGTTACCTGACCGACTCGAACATCTTCTAATATGTTGACTTTCTTATTAACCCCAGTTTTATTGATATCAGACATATGAATCTCCATTACCGGTTTATCCAAATCGACTAATGCCTGGCGAAAACTGTAAGCATAACGAATCAAAGCGCCGGGATTGACCAAAACTCCGTCGGCTTCTCGTGACGAATCTTGTTGTAAAAAATCAATAATCGCTCCTTCATGATTTGATTGAAAAAATTCTAATTGACAGTCTAATTTTTCCGCTAATTTTTTTAATTCTTGATTAATCTCTAATAAAGTAATCACCCCGTACTTTTTCGGATCACGCTTCTCTAAAATATTTAAATTCGGACCATTCACTATTAAAATTTTCATAATATTATTAGTGTACAGTTAATTAATTAACTGTACGTTTAGATTTTTAATAAATTTTTAATTATTGTTTGGGAAATTTTAACATTTGGAACAACTTTTCCAATTCGCTCGGGTAAAGAAAATAATATTTCTCCATTTATATTTTTTTTATCAAAAGACATTATTTGCAAAACGTCTTTAATTAATAAATTATTTATTTTTGTAGGTAAACCGGCATTACTGATGGCTTTTTCAATGGAAAATAAGTCTTTTTCTGACAACATACCTATTAAATGAGCTAATTTACTTTCGGCGACCATTCCAATTGCGACGGCTTCGCCGTGAAGAAGCGATATTTTTTTTCGTAAACATAAAGTTTCGATCGCATGACCAACCGTATGTCCAAAATTGACAATCCTTCTTAAACCCGTTGTTTCTTTAAAATCTTTTTCAACTATTTTTGATTTTAATTGAACAGACTTTTTAATAATTTTAAGCAGTTCATTCTGATTAAAATCTTCTGGTCTTTTTGCTGTTACCAATTCAAAATGCGTTTGACTATCAATTATGCTGTGTTTAATTATTTCCGCAAAAGCGGCAACCAATTCTCGTTTCGGCAAAGTTTTTAAAGTAATAACATCAATAATCACTGTCAGTGGTTTCTTAAAAACACCTATGGCGTTTTTTATCTCTTCAAAATCAATTCCTGTTTTGCCACCTACTGAAGCATCAACTTGGGCTAAAAGAGTCGTTGGAATATTGACAAACTCTATCCCTCTCATGAATGTTGATGCGGCAAATCCGCCCATATCACAAATCACTCCTCCACCTAAATTAATCAATAATGACTGACGGTCAAGGCCTGCTTCAAACATTTTTTCCCAAATTATTTTAACTGTCTCAATATTTTTTTCTTTTTCACCTGCTGGAATAATAATCTTTATTAATTTTTTATTGAGAGATTTCTCGATTTTATTAGCCAAGGATTTAGGAATATTCTCGTCAGTCAAGACGGCGATTTTTGAAAATTTAGAAAAATCAAATAAATTATCGATTTTTTCTAACAAATTTTTTCCGATTATTGTTCTCATATTAATTCGGCTCGGTTAAATCCCGAAATTCGGCTAACTGGTCACATAATTCTTTTAGTTCTTTGACGGTGATATGTTGTTCCGTATCGGTCTTTGACCGGCCAACTTCAATTAAGATTCCGTCATATAAAAAATTCTCTTCGTCAACCTTCGTCTTCATCGCCTCAACCGTCGCCCTCACTATTGAGTCTCGTAACTTTGGACCATGAATATGACTTGGGTCAAAAAATAACTTTGCGTGTGTTGCTAATTTAGTCCTTTTGGCGGCCTGGTGAACTGGTAAATTACGGTAATCACCTTTGTTGTAAATATCAACGCCTCGGTGAATTAAAATTAATTTTTCTTCCAGGCCCGGCTCGTTCATCCCAGTGTAGTGAGATAAACCGATCCATGTCTTTTCCATCGTTGTTTGACCTAGATTTTCGTCACCAAACCACTTGGGATTTTTTAGTCCAACTATCCAATTATTTTTTTTGGCAAATATAGCCATATTTAATATCGGCCAGCCTAATTGACTGACGGCCGGATTCCAAATTAAAACCTTATTTTTTGGTAACAGTCTCTCAAAAATTGGCAGCTGGGACATCGGGTCCATTATTTCAGCGGCAACCAATAGACCAGTTTTTTTGATAATATCCTTAGCAATTTTGACGCTGGGCAAGATTTTAAGACTTTTTATTGATTTTCCCGCAACCAACATATCAATATTTTTTTTAAAGATCGGAAAATCCATTCCCATATTTTTACCGTTCTTATTTAAAGAAGTTCGGGATTTTAGGCCAACTACTCGGGTACCAAAAACAGCTCGCTGCTTTCGACCAAAGCGATTGCTAACCTTGATTTCGGCGATCTCCATAATATCACTGATATTATCAAGATCAACCGAACAAGGTCCGGCTATAATCGAAAGTTTTTTGTTTAAAATCTGAGCATTCATAAAATTCATTTATTATTAACAGATCCTTCTTCGTTCAGGTTCGTCTCGTGGTTTACATCCACGCAGCCGAAACTTCACTTCGGAAGGATTGGTTCCGATTGAATCGGAACCAAAAAAAAACCCCGCTTGCGCGGGGGTCGGTTTTTATTTTTGCTTTAACAGCTACAACCGCCACCGCAAGGTGGGTCAAAGTAAAAATAAAATTTTTGAGTCGTTACATTTTTCATGATTATTAAATTATACAGGGAATAATTTTTATTGCAAATGGAAATTTGATTTCAAAAAATTATCAAACAATTTCATTAATTCTTTTAGCTTGTCAGGGTAACCTAATATGACACCATTGATTGATTTAATCGGCATGATTTTTGAGGAGGTACTTGTTACGAAGGCTCCATCGTATAATTTAATCTCTTCAAGTTTGATATTTTTTTCCACAACTTGGAAGTTATTTTTCAAAGCAACTTTCAAGACCACCTTTCTCATTACTCCAAGTAAAATATTTAATTCATGCGGCGTATAAATTGTTTTATCTTTTATACAAAAAAAATTTGTTCTTGTTCCCTCGGTAAGAAACCCGTTTCGATTAACTAAAAGAGCATCATATGCTCCCAATTTTTTTGCTTTACTGTAGGCAAGATAACTTTGCAACATATTGAGCGTCTTTGCATGAGGAAACGGTCTTTCATAGTTGTAAGTAATAAATTCTGCTCCGTCTCGATATAATTTTTTATCGGGAAAAAGTGGATTAAGGCATAAAATATTTAATATTGCTTTTTCTTTTATTGCTCCGCCGATTAATAGTATTTTAAGATTAAAAGTTTCTGTTTTATAATCCTTAATTAAATCCTCTATGCTTTTTTTAATAAATTCTTCATCAAATGAATGTCCTAAACCAATGGTTTTTGCAGATTCCAGAAGTCTTTCCGTGTGGTCTTTCAGAAAATAAACAACACTGTTTGAAACCCGGACATTTTCGTAAACCCCAAAACCATAGCCATATTCAATATTGCTAATAGGAATAACCGCCTGCTCTATTGGTAAAATTTTTCCATTTTGAGAAAAATATTTAAAGTCCATAAAAAATTTATTTTAATCTTTTAACTTCATCTTTTAAAAACATCAGCGTTTCTCTTTTTAAAACCTTTCTCGTTAACTGAAACTTTTCATTCGTTAGTAAAAAACTCAAATCCTCACTTATTATTTTATCAGTAACTTTTGTTTCTATAAATTTAATTAAATCTATAAAATAATTAATTGGTTTCTTCCCTGTTCTTTCCCTAATGACCGCCTCATTATAACGAAAACCTGATAAGAAAAAATGGTGGATATCATAAATATCACGTCCGGCGATCATTTTGTGTTTTTTATAACGATCCGTCATGGCAACCAATTTATTGGCAAACATTGTCTCTTTAGTCTGACAAAATGCAAAACGGTCAATCTCCGCCAAATAAAAAGTAGAGTAAATATTTGATTTTAAGACCGTATCGATTAAACTTAATTTAATTGTATTTCTTGAACCAGGTTTAGCTGAATATTTGAGAAGGTAAAATAATGATTTATTGCTTTTTTGACTAATTTTTAAATCAAGCTCCTGAAAAATTTTTCTCAAATTCTTATCAATAACTTTTTTATCAACGTTCGATTTTAAGTCAAAGTCCAAATCAACCGAAAACCGATCTAAAAATCCTAGCATGGCGGCGGCACTGCCACCTTTAAAATAAATATTTTTCGCTATTGAACTATCTAAAATTTCCGTCAATAATCGAAAAAGTTGTGCTTTATGGTACGCATCTTCCCGTTTTGGCAAAATCATAGTTTTTCCAAATAATTAATAACCAATATCTTTCTGCATTTCTTTTACTTTTTTCCAGTTAATTTTATTTTTGTTATCAAAATAATAATTTTTATTAAAATATAACAAATCGGCTATTGCACGCTCAACACTAGCTGTCATTACACCATCAATGTTATCTACTCCACGATCGTGGTATAGATAACTATCTTTAAGTTGACGAACCAAATAAGAGTAATTTGATATTTTAAATTTTTTAGAAACGCTGGAAATTAGAGTTAAATAATTTTCTTTTTGAAAAATGATTCCCTCTCTGATAAGAACTGTTTCACAACTAACATAGGTAAATCGATGAAGATAACCTATTGCCAATTTAAAAGGATTAATTTGGTCTATGGGTACAGTAGAATAAAATCCTTTGTGAATCGGAATCAAAATGCCTTTTTGAAGATATCTTTTTATCGTCGTATAAAGAGTGTTTTTGTTGGTTATCCCCCACAATAAGGCCAAATCATTAGTATGAAATAACTTATCTTTTAGCTTTAATAGGGTATCTATCCTGTACATATATGTACAGGATAATGAAAGATATTACGTTTGTCAAGGGATGAATTTATTTTACCTATCCACAACGGCCGTCAGAGATAGGTAAAGGGGATTTAAAACAAATCCAAACCTGTTATTCTTTTAAAATGCTTGGTATTTCTCGTCACTAAAGACAAATTATTAGCTATCGCTGTTGAAGCTATCAGAAGGTCAAAGTCTGCTAAAGGCTGTTTTTGCTTTTCTAAATTAATTTTTAATTTGACAAATTCTTCAGCAATTGAAGTGTTAATAAAAATTATTTCTACAAAAAACTCGTTCATAAAATTTATAAATTCTTCTTTCTTTTTTTCAGGATGATATGATTTCTTTATTCCGTATTCTATTTCTAGGTAAGTAATAACGCTTATCTTGATTGATTCGCCGTTTATTTTATTGAATAGGTCAATGGCAGGTTTTTGATTCTTTAAAAAATCGATGATGACGTCTGTATCAACCAGATGGATCATACTTTCTTGGAATTAACTTAAATTCTTTTCTTAATTTTTTTGCATATTTCCTTATCTTATTTGCCTCTTTATCTGACCAAATTCCGGCATATTTTTTTATCTTATCTTCAGTTAATAATTCTTTCTGCTCTTTATAAAAAACGACTCTCGCCACGATCGATTTACCTTTTTTTAATAAAAAAGAATCTTTGTTATAAATCACTCTATTGATATAGTCAGAAATATTATTTCTGAATTCAGAAATATTGACAATGTTGTTCATATGTAATTATATTAACAGAAAGTGTCATTTTGTCAATATGTACGTTTTTGATGGAATTATTTTGGAATGATAAATCATTCCACTACTTCACTACTCCCTAATATTACGTAGTAGTGTTTTTTTCAGCGCCACTTGACAAGAAGAAGAAGAATAAGTAAAATGAATCCTAATGAAAATACCGATTCACCGACTACACGGAGCTAATCATTTCAAAAGTGGAGATGCTGTTAGATTAAATGATGGAGAAGATCTCCTGACTTACCATATTTAGTACTACAGTACTAACATTTTTTGCAATTGAATGAC
>CAYHOJ010000003.1:0-35312 GCA_964358305.1 uncultured Gammaproteobacteria bacterium
TTGATATACCGTTTTGAAGATGGGACAAAATTAAAACCAAGAAAATCGGCTCCGGCGGCAATTGCGGTTTGGGCAGACTCAAGGGTTCTTATTCCACAGATCTTTACTTTGACTTTTTGTCTGTCATCCCCGCGGAGGCGGGGATCCAGTGCTTGATGTTCTGGATTCCCGTTTTCACGGGAATGACACAGTTTATCAATAAACTCTTTAATATTTTTCGTTTGCATCAATGCAGTTCCCACTAAAATTCCCTTGGCTCCAGCTTGCTTATATTTCTTCACTTCCATTGAGGATTTTATCCCGGAAAATCCCAACTTAATAAATTTAGATGGAATTTTTTTCATTAATAAACTAGCTCTCTCAACATTTACTTCAAAACTATCCAAATTCCGCGCATTGACCGCAATAATTTTAGTTGAAGTTACTAGGGCTTTTTTTAAACCCTGATCGTCGTTGATCTCTACTACAGGTTCCAGTCCAATTTCCTGGCAGAGTGAAACAAATTTTATTAAGGTTTTTTTGCTCACGATTTTGGCGATTAGTAATAAGGCATCTGAGCCGATTATTTTTGCCTCATAGATCTGACGAGAATCAATGATAAAATCTTTTTGCAATATGGGAATATTTGTTATTTTTTTAATTCTTGAAATAAATTCCGGACTGCCTTTAAAGAAATGTTTTTCGGTAATAACTGATATTGCATCAATTTCAGCCAACTCATAACTAATCGCTCTTTCAACAATATCTTTTTCAGACCCGAAATATGTGACTGTTGGGGAGGCGAGTTTGATTTCGCCAATTATGGCTAATTCATTTTTAAATAAATCAATAAACTTACTTTGTTTTAAAATAGTAAGGTCTTTTTGTTTTTTCTCAACAATTTGTTTCAATATATTATTCATATTTTTGTGTCTCTTTGATTAAATTTTCTAAAACTTGTTTGGCTTTTCCACTATCAATAGATTTTTCTGCTAACAAAATCCCCTCTCTCAAATTGTTTACCGCTCCGGTAGTGTATAAGGCAAATGCTGAGTTGAAGACAACAAGATCTCTATGAGGTCCTTTTTCTCCATTCAAAATATTTTTAATAATTTGAGCGTTATCATTAGCTGTGCCACCAAGAATTTGTTTTTTATTAATTTTTTTAAATCCAAAATCTTGAGGATTAATAATCGATTTTTTAACAGACATATTGTTTATTTCAAAGACAATCGTTTTTGAATGAATGCTAACCTCATCCATTCCATCCTCGCTTGTAACAATTAGTAGTCGCTTATATGACAATTTTTTTGCAACTTTTGCTAATTTGCTAGCAATTTCAGCATTTGGTACGCCAATTAACTGTCTTTCAACCGAAGTAGGATTTACAAAAGGCCCAAGCAAATTAAAAACAGTTCTAATTTTTAACTCTTTTCTTATCAATGAAATATTTTTTAGTGCAGGATGAAATAACGGGGCAAACAAAAATACCATTCCAACTTTATAAAAAACTAACTCGGCTCTTTGAGGTGTTAAATTAATATTTACTCCCAATTCTTCCAGGACATCAGCACTACCACTTTGACTGCTGACGGCGCGACCACCATGCTTGGCGACTTTTACTCCAGCTCCTGCTGTCACAAATGCTGTTGCCGTCGAGACATTAAAACTACCTGAGTTGTCACCGCCCGTTCCACAAACGTCGATCGCTTGGTCGACATAAATTCGAATCATGTTTTTTCTTATTCCTCTTATCAGCTCAATAATTTCGTTTGCCGTTTCTCCTTTGATTCTTAAAGCCGTTAAAATGGCACCGCCCCGGACCGGGTTAATTTTTCCCTCAATCAAATTACTTAGAAAAAAATTAATCTCCTGAGAATTTAATTCTTTACTTTCTACTAGTTTATTTAAAATTGTTGTAGAGTCCATATTATTTATTGTTAAGCAAAAAATTAGATAAAATTTGTTTTCCGCCTTCAGTGGCAAACGACTCCGGGTGAAATTGTATTCCCTCGATTGGATAAATTTTATGGCGTAAACCCATGATTTCATCAGTGTCTTTTGATAGAGCAGTGACTATTAATACTTTTGGAAGTGAAGCTTTTTCGGCAACCAAGGAATGGTAACGCATTACCTCTATATCTTGAGGGATGTCTTTGAAAATTCCTTTTCTGTCATGATTTATGATACTGGTTTTTCCGTGCATCGGTTTTTTTGCTTTAACCACATTTCCTCCAAAATAATAAGCCATCCCTTGCATACCTAAACAAACACCAAGTATTGGAGTAATTTTTCCAATTTCTGTCAGAACTTTTGCACAAACACCAAAATAGGTAATATCACTTGGATCACCAGGACCTGGTGAAATAATTATCCGCTCATATTTCCTTTTTTTAATTTCTTCAATCGAAATTTTGTTGTTTCTAATTACATCGATGACAAACGGCCCATTTTTTTTAATTAGAATCTCGCCGACGAATTGATAAAGATTAAATGTAAATGAATCATAATTATCGATGATTAAAATTTTCATATATTTAAGGCCTTTTTCATGGCGGTCAACTTCCTAATAATTTCTTCGTATTCTTTTTCTGGGACAGAGTCGAAAACAATGCCACCGCTAGTTTGTGTGTATGCGTAGTCATTGATGATGAAGATTGATCGCAATGTCAGTGCAAACGTACAATCACCGCTAAAGCCGAAGTGGCCAACTCCACCGCCATAGGGTCCCCGAGCTTTTGACTCATTTTTATCAATGATCTTCATCGTTTCAATTTTTGGCGTACCGGAGACTGTGCCCATAGGAAAATTGCTGGCCAACCCGGAAAACATATCTTCTTTATGGCGAATAAATCCTGTGATCTCGCTCGAAATGTGCTGAACGTGACTAAATTTTTTAATACTCATTAGATCTCTGATTCTGACGGTACCAAATTGGGCCACCCGGCCCAGATCGTTTCTTTGCATATCAACAAGCATGCTGTGTTCAGCTTTTTCTTTGTAATCGTTTAGAAGTTGGCGGGCCAATTGTTTATCTTCAAGTTTGTTTTTTCCTCTCCTAATTGTTCCGGCTAATGGTCTAGTTGTCATCTCTCCTTCCCTTAAAGAAAAGAGCAATTCCGGGCTGGCGCCGATAATCTTTTTTTCGTTGAATTTGATGAAATACATAAATGGTGAAGGATTAATTTTTCTTAAATTTTCATAAATTCCTAATGAATTGCCTGTAATTTTATATTCTGATTTAAAACCAACTTCGCACTGAAAAGTATTACCTTTTATGATTTCATCTTTAACGCTACTAACGATTTTGTGATGTTCTTTTTTTGTTAAACTGTCTTTAATAAACTGGGCTTTAAATTTAGTTTTATTAATTTTCATCAAATTTATTTTTTTTAAAATCTCTATCCTATTGATTTTGTAGTAGAAATAAAATAATTCATGAGTATGCTTATCTAAAATTATTCCGTCTTCATAAACACCAAACATGAACTGATCAAAAAGATTGTGGATTTTGACATTCACCGACGACTCAAAATAATTGACGGCTTCGTAGCTTAAGTAGCCAACCATTCCCCCGGCATAATTTTTGGCAAGGACTTGTTCCGGCATGATTTCTCTTAAAGCAAAATATGGATTAGCTACCTTATATTTCTTATCATCAATTTTAAAAATATTTTCTCGGCCGGAAATTATTTTTGATGGCTCAAACCCAATCAGAGAGTAACGGGAAAACTTTTCCTCCTCGCCTAAAGATTCCAGAATAAAACATGTATCAAACTGACTCTCAATTTTTTTAAATAGTTCGAAAAAATTGATGTCTTCGCCAAATTTCAGATAATTTGGTTTTTTTCCGATAGTTATTTTTGGTAATTTTTTCATAATTTTTAAAATCTTAATAAGCCTGGCGGCTAGATTTCTACCGACCCCCGCAGGCCGATTTTGGTCTCGGTCGCCAGTCTTTTTAATATTTATTTCAATAGGTTCATAACTGATTGTGTAAAAACTTATCATAACCGTTGAGATCCAGCAAACCGTGGCCGGAGAGATTGAAAAGAATTACTTTTTTCTTTCCCTCTTTCTTGGCAATAAGTGCCTCGTCCATGGCCGCTTTGATGGCGTGGGACGATTCGGGAGCAGGAATTATTCCTTCAGCCCGGGCGAAATCAACTCCGGCTTGAAAGACTGGGTTTTGCTCATACGCAACTGCCTCTATCAATTTTTCGTGGTACAAAAACGAAATTTGTGGGGCCATACCGTGATAACGCAAACCCCCAGCGTGGATAGGCGAGGGAACAAAGCCGCTACCCAAAGTATGCATTTTGAGGAGTGGTGTCATTTGAGCCGTATCTCCAAAGTCATACTCATATTTTCCTTTGGTGAGCGATGCGCAGGAAGAGGGCTCGACACCAACATATCTGGTTTTCGGCTTTTTTCCAGATAATTTATCAGCCATAAAAGGAAAAGCCAGCCCAGCAAAGTTACTGCCTCCACCAACGCAACCAATAATTATATCTGGGTATTCTCCAGCTTTCTCCATCTGTTTTTTCGCCTCCTGCCCGACGACCGTCTGGTGGAGTAAAACATGGTTCAAGACGCTGCCGAGGGCATATTTTGATCCCTGGGTTTTAACGACCGTTTCGAGCGCCTCACTGATGGCAATTCCTAAGCTTCCGGTATGATCTGGATTGCTGGCCAATATTTTTTTACCAAATTCTGTTTTATTTGACGGACTAGCTGTCACATCAGCCCCGTACATTTCCATAACAATTTTTCGATATGGCTTTTGATCGTAAGAAACCCGTACCATAAAGATCTGGCATTTTAATCCGAAAAAATTACAGGCCAAGGATAAGGCCGAGCCAAATTGACCTGCGCCAGTTTCAGCAATTAGAGTTTTTACTCCTTCCTTTTTGTTGTAATATGCTTGGGCAATTGTGGTATTTAATTTATGAGCACCGGTTGGACTTGCTCCTTCATATTTGTAATAAATATGAGCTGGGGTATCAAGAAATTTCTCTAATCTGTGTGCACGAATGAGCGGCGTCGGTCGATACAGTTTATATAATTCTCTGACTTCCTCGGGAATTTGAATTTTTTCTTCAAGGGAAACTTCTTGTTTAATAAGTTCCATGGGAAAAATTGCGGCCAGATCAGCTGGACCGGCCGGCTGCTTTGTCATCGGATTAAGCGGCGGATCAGGCAATTTTCCCAAATATTTTTTTAGATAATAAGAAATATTCAGGTAATGTTCTGGAATCTCTGACTCGGAAAGTGAAAAATTTGTGTTTTTCATAATTTTAAAATTGAAAATTAATAATAACCAAACCCAGCCTACGTTCAGGTTCGTCTCGAGGTCTACGTCCTCGCAGCCGAAACTTCACTTCGGCGGGTCTAGAGTCTGTAATTCCGACTCAGTCGGAAACAGACTCTACGAAAAAACCTCCGCTTGAAGCAGAGGTTTGTCAAACAAAAAGACATCTGCTTCACCAGAGGTTATTTGTCCACCAATTGTTTAAGTTTGTGTTTTGCATACGTTTTTATATAGGGTCAGACCCTGTGTTAGGGTCTGACCCTAGAAAATCTTCCTAATCTTAATTCTCTCGACCCTCTTGTTACCGTCGCCACGCCGACTTTCAAACGGCGGGCGATCTCCTGGTGGGGGAGGCCTTTTTTCAAAAGTTTGACGATTTGCAAACGAGTAACTATTTCGTCAAACTCATTAGGTGTCAAAATGCCCTTCAAAAAATCAAGCATTTCAGCACTCGTTTTATTTTTCAAAAAAGCTTCAACCAACTCCCCTACTTTGTTCATACGATTACTAGTGTACTAGTATGCTAGATGAATGTCAAGGGGAATTTTTTACAACCTGATATTTTGATATGGTTCGTTTTCATGTGAGCAATCAACACAGTATATTCCAAACATATCTTTAATAATCGTTTTCTCTTTCATCTCAACTTCGGGCCAGTTTTCAGGTGCCAACTTATCATCTTTGGTAATGCCGACGGTTTGTTTGGAAATATGAGGCTCATTCGGTTCAGTTCCTTTGACGAAATATTCAAATCGTGGTGAGCAACTTTCAGTTCCATCTTCCTTTTTGACCATCAAATCCCCAGAGTCCCAGCAAACCTGTTTGCCAACAATATTTTCCGGTCGGATTGGCCAAAGATCAGGTTGTCCTTTCAAAAGATATCTCATAACTCGGTTCCAGATCGGGGCGGCACCGGTAATACCTGAAGCAAGGTAAGGATTCATAGGTGTATTATCATTGTTCCCTACCCAGACCGTCGTCATAAAATTTGGAGTATAGCCAATTGTCCAGTTGTCCCGTTTGTCATCAGTGGTTCCAGTTTTAACTGAAACGGCATGGCCAGGAACTACCAGAAGTGAGCCGGCTCCAAAAGCAGCACTACGGGCGTTATCATCAAGCAAAATGTGAGAGATAATAAAAGCGGTTTCTTCGGAAAGTGGCTTCTTTCCACCGATTGAAAAAAAACTTGGATAGTTTAAAGGTTTTTTAATATCAGCAACAAAATTTGGACTTTTTAATTCGTACAGAATTTTACCAAACTTATCTTCAATTTTTAATATTGGATTAAGCTCTTTAGCAACACCCCGATTGGCAAGTGAAGAAAATGCAGTTGCCATCTCAGTCATCTTGACTTCTCCACCGCCAAGAGTAAGGGAAAGCCCATAATTTTTTGGATCTTTAAAACTATTTATACCAAAAGCAGAGGCAGATGCAACAAACTCTTTTACTCCATTGAGAGCCAACATTTTGACAGCGGGAATATTATAAGAACCACCAAGGGAAAATCTTAGTGCCTGTGGCCCGTGGAATTTACCGTCGTAATTAACCGGACAATATCCTTTCGGTTGTCCACCGCCTACAAAACAAGTAGGCGAATCTATAAAAACTGTTCCTGCCGTGACAAGTTTTCTTTCGATACCGATTGCATAATTAATAGGTTTAATTGAAGAACCTGGTTGACGATCTGACGTGGTTACATTAAAAGTACCGCTGGCGGTGGCAAAATAATCTACAGATCCTAGCATGGCTAAAATTTCACCAGTTGGTGGTCGGGTAACAAGAACGGCCCCATTAGAAACATCAAGTTCTTTAACTTCCTCAAGCTCTTCTTTAAGAATTTTTTCCGCTTTTTCCTGTAAATCGAGATCTAAAGTTGTTGTGATTTTAAGACCTCCCTCTTCAATCTCTTTTGTTGTGTATTTTTGCTCTAAAATATTTTTAATATAAAATACAAAGTGGGGAGCTTTAATTTTTTCTTCGAATGGTTTAACAACAAGCTTATTTTTTATTGCTTTTTCATAAGAGTTTTTATCAATATATTTTTGTTGAAACATAGCTTTAAGAACTTCATTACGTCTTTTGACCGCTAGGTCAGGATTGTTGTAGGGTGAATAAAATGAAGGGGCCTGAGGCAGTCCGGCGAGGAACGCGGATTCCTCCAAGGTTAATTTCTTGGCAGGTTTCCCAAAAAATCTTTGAGAGGCTTCCTCAACTCCGTAAACCGCGCCACCGTAAGGAATTTGATTTAGGTAAAGTTCAAGGATTTGATTTTTAGAAAATATTTTTTCGGTCCATAAAGCTAAGACAATTTCCCGGACTTTTCTCTGGATTGTTCTCTCAGATGTTAACAAAGCAGATTTAACTAGTTGTTGAGTAATAGTTGAACCTCCTTGTAATTGTTGTTTTAAAAATGAATCCTTAATAGCACGGACCATTCCGCCAAATATTGAAATACCATTATGTTGATAAAAACCTTTGTCTTCAATAGAGACAGATGCTTGAGCAACATACTTCGGCAAGTCATTAATTATTACCGGTGATCTTTTTTGTTTTTGATAAAGCTGATAAAGTAGTTTTCCATTTCTGTCTAAAATATGAGTCGATAAAGGAGTGGCCTTGTAATTTTTCAAGCTCTGAGGTGAAGGAAGTTTGTAAAAAATAAAGAAATAAACAAAAATAAAGACTAAAGCAATTCCAACTGACACAACTATTTTTTTGTGAGATTTAACTTTATCGAAAAACATATTTAGTTTTTCTTTCATAGAGTATAAGTCTAGCAAAAAACAGTAGCTAGTGGCTAGTGTTTAGTGATTAGTATGTTATAGCCAACCGATTCTAACCTCGGAGGTTAGAATAAGCTTGGCAGGTTATTTAATTAGTCGTGGAAATAAAGGTGATATTTTTTTGATTTTTCCTTGAGTGGCTTTTAAGATCTTTTCGCTTGTTTCTGGTAAGAATGGTTGAAGAGCATAAGCAATTTTTTGGATCTCTTTTAGGTAATGTTTTAAAAAATCAGCAGGACCTTCCATACTCCAAGATCTATCCAAATTAATTTCATAGTTTATTTTTTTAATATCTCTCCATAATTCTTCCAAAGCAAGATTAAATTCAAATTTTTCCAGATGAATTGCAAATCCACCTTGATCAGAATTAAAAGGAATTTCTTTAGTTAAGGAATTAAATTCAATATTGTTTTGTTCACAAAGATTGGTTACGCGGGAGACAAGATTACCCAATTCATTGGCGAGATCAGAGTTATAAAGTTCTTTCATTCTATTTTCAGAATAATCACCATCGTCAGTTGGAGGGATTTCTCTTAAAAGATAGTAACGAACCGCATCAACACCGTATTTATTAATTAATTCAAAAGGATTAATGACATTTCCTAAACTTTTACTCATTTTTTGACCATTCGAGGTTATAAACCCATGTATAAAAATTTGTTTTGAATTAGGTAGTCCAGCGGACATTAACATTGCTTGCCAAATGGCTGATTGTTGACGCAAATTATCTTTTCCGGCCACTTGAACTACCGGCCAAAAATCATTAAAATTTTTCTCATCTTTTGGCCAACCCAAAGTAGAAATATAATAAATCAATGCATCAAACCAAACGTACATGACATGATCAACGTCACCCGGGACATCAATTCCCCAAGGCATCTTTTTCTTAAGACGGGAAACACTAAAATCTTCGAGACCTTTTTTCACAAAATCTTGAATTTCTTTTAAGCGGTAGCTGGGAAGTACAAAATCCGTTTGTTCTCGATATAACTTCAACAATTTTTCTTGATAACGGGAGAAGCGGAAAAAATAATTTTCTTCTTCAATTATTTCGATATTAAGTTTTGGATGTGTTGGGCATTTATTCTCAACTAGTTCGGAATCGGTTTTTTCCAATTCACACCCAACGCAATATTTAGTTTTGTAATTTTTTTTATAAATATCTTCATTTTTAAAACATCTACTCCAAAACTCTTGGGCGGCTTGAATATGGGCAGGATCAGTCGTGCGCATAAAATAATTAACGCTTAAATTTAACATTTTTTTTAGATCTCCAAATTTCTTTGCGTATTCATCACAATAAGCCAGAGGGTCTTTTTTCTGTTCAAGAGCCTTTTGATAAATTTTTAAACCATGTTCGTCAGTACCAAAACCAAAAGCAACATCATAACCTTGAAGTCGTTTAAATCTGGCAATTACATCCGCCTGAATAATTTCCAAAGCGAAACCGATATGAGGATCGGCATTAACGTACGGAGCGGTTGTTGTGATATAAAATTTCTTTAACATTCTATTATTTTATCAAAAGTCCAACAGCAATTGATAGGCTAGTGACTAAAATAAAATTTAAAAGATCAAATGATTTAAGCGATAATAATGTAATGATTAAAAATATTGGCAAAGTTAATGAGATTACAAATTTTTTCTGCAGAAATATTTTAAAAGCAAAATAGAAAAAAATCCCTATGAGTATATTCATTATTAATATAAGGGCCAAGTTTGATGGTGGGAAAAAGAAGGCGAAAGTGGCTATTAATCCGAGAATAAAGATTAGAAATATAAATTTTTTCCCAAATTTCCCAGTTGCAAGTGTCATTAATTTCAATTATAATGGGAAACTATGGTTAAAGCGAAGACAGTTAAATCAGTCAAGTCGGTTAAATCAGTCAAGTCAGTCAAGTCAGTCAAGTCAGTAAAGACAGTTAAATCGGTTAAATCGGTCAAGCCCGCCTCCGTCAAGACTACGGCGGGTAAATCAGTTAAATCAGAAGAAACTCCAAAATCAAATCTTGAAGATGACAAACAGAAGATCATTGACAAATTTGGCCAAAAAAAAGGTGATACAGGATCACCAGAAGTTCAAGCTGCTCTTCTAAGTCTTAAGATTGATAAATTAGCCGAACATCTAGAGATTAATAAAAAAGATAATCATTCTCGACGTGGTTTGCTTAAGGTTATTGCTAAGAGGAGAAGGATCTTAAATTACTTACAAAAATTGGACGAAAAAAGATATAAAAAATTGATTAAAGAAATAGGGTTAAAGAAATAAGCATAATACGAATACTACAAATAAAGAAATACGAATGCTACAAATTATACGAATATTCGCATAATTTGTGACATTCGCATAAAGATTCGTATCATTCGTATTATATTTTTATGAAAATTATAGAAAAATCGATAGAGCTAGATGGTCAGAAATTAACTCTTCAGTTTGGAAAATTAGCACAGGCCGTTGATTCTTCAGTTTACGCAACTCTAGGTGACACTGCTGTTCTCGTAACTGTTGCGCTTGGACCAGAAAATCCAAATCTTGATTACTTTCCACTATCAGTTGAATACGCGGAAAAACTTTATGCCGGTGGAATTATTAAAGGATCTAGATGGGTAAAGCGCGAAGGTCGCCCATCAGATGAAGCAGTCTTAAATGGACGAATCATTGATCGTTCGATCAGGCCGTTATTTCCAAAAACATATAAAAAACAAGTTCAAGTTGTAATTACTTTACTTTCAATCGATGGAGTCAACGATCCAGAAGTATTGTCTGCAATTGCCGTATCGACCGCTCTTTCAATCTCTTCAATCCCATGGGCCGGTCCAATTTCAACAGTGAGAGTCGGTTACGTCACGTCATCTGAAAAAAAAGAAAGCGCTTTTATCTTATACCCAACTGAAAATGAACAAGATTTTTCAGATTTAGATTTAGTTGTTTCGTCCAGTAAAGATAAAGTCCTAATGATTGAGACAAAAGCCAATATGATTAAAGATGAAATTATTCAAGAAGGAATTGAAATGGCAAAAATTGAAAATAAAAAAATCATTGAATTTATTGAAGAAATTGTTAAAGAAATTGGAAAGAAAAAAGATGTTGCTCCAGAGGAAAATGATTATTCCGAAATCACCAAGCTTGTAAAATCTAAATACGCGAAACAAGTGCTTGAAGCCGTAAAAATATCCGCTTCGACAGCAGGAAGCGATAGTAAGATGATTAAAGAAATCGTTGATATAATTTATGAAGAATTAGAGAAAAAATTTGACACAAAGCAAATTATGGCCGCAATTACGAAATATAATTACGCCAATATTAAATCTGAAATTTTAGAAAATAAAGCTAGACCAGATGGAAGAAAATTAAATCAAGTTCGAGATTTAAGCGTTGAAGTATCATTACTTCCAAGAACTCATGGTTCAGCATTATTTCAAAGAGGGTCAACGCAAGTTCTTTCAATCGCAACTCTTGGTTCGTCAACTTTAGAGCAGCTAATTGAAGGGCCTGAAGGAATGGAATCAAAAAGATATATTCATCATTATTCAGATGGGCCTTATTCTTACGGACAGACAGGTAGAATGATGGGTCCATCACGTAGGGCGATAGGTCACGGAGCCTTGGCTGAAAAAGCTATTGAACCAGTTCTACCTTCAACTGAAGATTTTCCATACGCCATCAGAGTTGTTTCAGAAATTTTAGCTGAAAATGGCTCCTCTTCAATGGGAAGTGTCTGCGGATCTTCATTGTCTTTGATGGATGCAGGTGTACCTTTGAAACAAGCGGTTGCAGGAGTGGCGATGGGTATCTTAACAAAATCAGATGATGAGTATGCTGTTCTTACAGACATTGTAGGGCTTGAAGATTTTGCTGGAGAGATGGATTTTAAGATTGCCGGAACGGTCGATGGGATTACGGCAATCCAGCTCGATGTCAAAAATAAAGGATTGACCTCAAAAATGATCAAAGATATATTTGAACAAGGTAAGGTTGCCCGACTAACGATTCTTGAGGCAATGAATAAAATCATTTCATCACCAAGAAAAGAAGTTTCACGCTATGCGCCAAAGGTAGTTGTTTTAACACCGCCTCCCGACAAAATTGGTGAGATCATAGGGCCGGGTGGAAAAAATATACGAGCATTGATTGCGCGCACTCAAACAGAAATAAATGTTGATGATGATGGCAAGGTAACGGTTTCCGGTCTTGATCGAGCAAAAGTCGATGAGGCCGTTGCTCATATTGGAAACATTACAAGAGAAATTCAGGTAGGCGAAGAATTTGAAGGTGAAGTAAAGAGAATGTTGCCATTTGGAGCTTTTGTAGAAATGGTTCCGGGTAAAGAAGGACTAGTCCATGTTTCAAAAATGGGAACCGGTTTTGTCAAACACCCAGAAGATGTGGTTAAGTTAGGTCAAAAAGTCAAAGTCAAAGTCTATCAGATTGATAATATGGGAAGGGTAAATCTGCAGATGATAAAATAATCCTCTCGAGACACCCTTAGGGTGGGCGAGCTTATTTATGTATAATTCATAGTATGGATTTCAAGGAAATACAAGCAAAATCTATTCTTACCCGTTGCGGAATTCCTGGAATAGATTTTGTCATCAATCCGTATATTGGTTGCAGGTTTTCGTGTAAGTACTGCTACGCTAGTTTTATGGGACGATTCGTGGGGAAAAAAATAAGTGATTGGGGAGAGTATGTATATGTCAAAACAAATGCAGCAGAGCTTCTCAGAAAAGAGCTTCCTAAAAAGCTAAAGGATAAAGGAAGAGAAAAAGAAGTTTTTTTGAGCTCGGTAACCGATCCATATCAAGGTCTTGAGGCAAAATATCAGATTACGAGAAAATGTTTAGAAGAGTTGAATAGATTTGGCTTTGAAGGAACAACTTCAATTCTTACCAAATCAGATCTTGTCACACGCGACATTGATATATTGAAAAAATTGCAGGCGATTGTTGGTGTCACCATAACCTCGACTGACGACTCTATCTCTCGATATTTTGAAAAATATGCGCCTTCTGTATCCCAACGGTTTAACGCATTAAAAAAACTGAATGAAAATGGACTACGCACTTATGCGTTCATCGGACCGCTTCTCCCTCATTTCGTAGCCAAACCAAAAGAGCTGGAGGAAATATTTCAAAAACTTGTTGAAGTTGGGACGAAAGATATTTTCATCGAACATCTTAATCTTTCTTCATATATTAGAGGCAGGTTAATGGAGGAAATGAAGGACGTTTCAAAAGAGATACTCATCAAATTTTACTCGTCACAATCAAAACAATATCGAAAAGAGTTAGAAGAAATGATTTATAAATTAGTAAAGAAATACAATATGCATCTTATGATGGATATGGTAATTTACCACAAGGAGTTCCAAAAAAAGCACCAGAATTTAGAACATTTGGATAGAATTATTGAGCACTAATTATTTTATTGTGCGAAAATATAAGGTTGGACACCCTAAGGGTGGTCGAGGTCAAATATAAGATTATTCAATTAAAAGGTCTTTTATTCTTTTTAATTTTTGTTGATATTCAGCTTGATCTTTTAGAAATTTAATGTAATTTTTTAAATTTTGAAAATGATTAAGTAGATATTCTGTATTAATAAATTTATTCAAATTATTATTTGAATACCAACTTAATGAAGTAAAAGGATAGTCTATTAATTCATTAAATTTTATAATACTCGATGTCACTGGGTTTAGATGGATATAACGAGAAATATGAAAAAAATCTTCTTCATAAGCAATTCTTCTTGATTTAAAACCAGTCTGGAATAACGAACCATTTCGTTCATTTGTCAAATTAAAGTTTTTAGCAAAGCTATTTTGAATGTCACTGATAAATCGACTAATCCCTTTATCTTGTGTCTGCCGGAGTAAAAAATGATAATGATTTGGCATGAAAGCAAAGGAAAATATTTCAACTAGAGGTAAGGCTTCATGCGCTTCTTCAAAGTATTCATTTTGAATCCGATTAGGTAGTAAATAAAATTTAGATAATTTGATTTTTTGTTTGTAACGATAATAATTCACAATTCTAATTATTTTTTTCAAGTTACCAGCATTGTCAAAAATTGGTTGATGAGCAATAGACTTATTGAAGATATGATAAAATTCGTTAGTCGATAAAATTGGTCTATGAGTAGTCATTTTTTGTACACCCTTAGGGTGTATTTTATTAACTCTAATTAGAAATAAATTGTCTACCGCTTATAACCTACAAAATAGGTTCTTTAGCTTGTTTTAAAAGGATAATTTGTTCGATAGATATAGGACACCCTAGGGTGGGCTTAGGGCGGACTTACTTTAGTTTAAAGTGAATTGAAGTATTCTATTAGGTTTTGAGGCTGGACACCCTTAGGGTGTACTAAAGCAACGTTAGCAATTGATTTTGTCCTTCATAGTCGTTACAATGAAAAATATGGCTAGACATAAATCTTTATTTAAATTACCATTTTTAAAAATCAAAATTAATAAGAGGACGATATTTAATATATTTGGTTTTATTATTTTTGGTTCCGGTTTAATCTCCCTTATTTCGTTTATAAAAAGTTTTGCTAACGAAGAAAGCGGTAAAATGCTCTATTTAATACACCAGATATTAATATCAAAATTCGGCGGTTTATCAATCTTTATTCCTCTAATCTTATTACTTCTTTCAGTCCATTTTTTTAATACAAAAAAGTTAAAGTTTATTAAGCCAAATATTACTAGCGGATTAATAATGGTTTTCATTTCTTTGATTGGAGTTTTTCAATCAGGTGAAATTGGTTCAAGTATCTTTAAAAATTTGAAATTAGATTTTTCAGAAGTAGGAGCAGTTATTATCATCGGCGTTATTTTAGTGATTGGCTTGGTACTTTTTCTAGATACTTCAATCGATGCCTTTTTAATTTTTATTTTTACTATTTTGAAATCAGGATTATTTTTTATAAAAAATTATTTCTTAAGAACATTTTTTACTAAAGGAGATGAGAAATTAGCAAAGCAAGACAATCAGTTCATCGTTGATAGCAAAATTGAAGAAAAATCAAAGAAATTAGCTACGCCTCTTTCTTCGGCTTCAGTAGTCATGGAAAAGAAAGGCGAAATTACCATCAAACCATTAGCTCAATCAACGAACTCAACTTGGGTCTATCCACCTCTCAGTCTACTCGCCGACGTTTCTCAAAAGGAAGCTGATCGGGGAGATGTCAATGAAAATGCATCAATAATTGAAAAAACTCTTGAATCTTTTGGAATTAGAGCGAGAGTGGCGGAAGTTAATAAAGGTCCGGCAGTCACCCAATATGCTTTGGAAATTACACGAGGAACAAAGTTGTCAAGAATTACTGCTTTATCAAATGATTTAGCACTTGCCTTATCTGCAACAACAGGACAAGTTCGACTCGAGGCACCAATTCCTGGTCGAGCTCTGGTTGGGATAGAAATTCCTAATAAAAGACCGGAAATTGTGACGGAAAAACATCTATTATCGTCTCCTGTGTTTACTTCTAACAATGATCCGTTATTGGTTCCTTTAGGGTTAGATGTTTCCGGCCAGCCAGTAGCCGCTTCGATTGCCAAAATGCCTCACGCGCTGATAGCCGGAGCGACTGGATCAGGTAAATCGGTACTTTTAAACGCATGGATTTCTGCCTTTCTATTTCGAACCCGACCGGAAGATTTAAGAATGATTTTAGTTGATCCAAAGAGAGTTGAACTTTCAATTTATAATTCTATCCCTCATTTATTGACAGAAGTGATCGTCGACGCAGAAAAAATTATCTCGGCCTTAAAATGGACGGTTGGAGAAATGCAGGAGAGATACAAATTATTTTCTAAAGTTGGTGCTCGTAATATAGAAGGATATAATCTGGTTAAAGGAATAGAAAAAAGGCCTTATATTATTTTTGTTATCGATGAACTAGCCGATTTAATGATTTTTGCGCCGGGAGAGTCGGAAGAATTAATAACTCGAGTGGCTCAAATGGCCCGAGCCACAGGAATACATTTGATCTTAGCTACTCAAAGACCCTCAGTTGATGTCATTACCGGTTTGATGAAAGCCAATATACCGACTCGAATTGCTTTTAACGTTTCTTCAATGATTGACTCTCGGGTTATCATTGATATGCCGGGAGCAGAAAAATTGTTGGGGAGAGGAGATATGCTCTTTTTACCACCGGACAAAGCTAAACCGGTCCGTATCCAAGGACCGTATATAACGGAAGGAGAGGTTAATAATTTGGTTAACTTTCTTAAATCTCAAGCTCCTGAAGTTCATTACACTCAGGAAGTGACCGAACAGGCGGTTAATGTTAAAACAGCCGGAGGAGGCTCTTATGCTGTCAACGGTGGAGAAAACGATGTCTACTTTAACCAGGCAATTGAAATTATTATGCAACAGGATAAAGCATCGGCTTCTTTATTACAACGCCGTTTATCAATAGGTTATGCCAGAGCTGCCAGGCTTCTTGATCAGTTGGAAGCGGCCGGATATGTTAGCCCGGCTGAGGGAGCCAAGCCGAGGTCGGTGATTAGAAGACAAAACGTCGGCAATCAAGAGTAAAATCACTAAAGTGACTTCGTCATTCCCGCGGAGGCGGGAATCCAGACTAAAATATCCTTATTTGTTTTTAAAAATGTAATTATCGACTGGATCCCCTTCTTCAAGGGGATGACAAGTCATTTTTAACTTTATCTTCTTGACATTTAGTTTATCTTCATATAAATTTATCATAATTATTATTTATTTTAATATAAATTTATGGATAATAAGCCTTTGAGGTCTTTTCTCGAGATTCCTTATGTTGAGTTGGAGACTATGAATTTAAGCGCAAAAAAGAAGAGAAAAGATAATATTAGCGAGAAAGAATTAAAAGAATTCTATTTAAATTATTTAAAAAAAGAAAAAAGATTAAAGGCGGTTACAATTGGTTTTTCAGACCTTGAAGGTCGCTTTCACATGATCGACTATGATAAAAAATTCTTTCTTGACTCATATGACAATATGACTTTTGATGGTTCCTCAATCAGAGGATTTTCCCGCCAGGCCGAATCTGATTTGAGACTAGGAATTGATTGGGGGGCTTTTTGGTGGTTGCCGAGTGACGTATTTGGTTCGGGTAAAGTTATGATGATGGGAAAGATCAATGACCAAAATGAAAAACCATATTCGATGGATGCAAGAGGGATTTTGCAAAATTATTTGGATATCTTAAACAAGAAATATCAATATAAAGTTTATGCAGCTAACGAGGTTGAAGGGTTTTTGGTTAAGGGGATTGACGCTGAACAAGTTTATAACGAGAAAGTCGGTTTTGAATTAGTCTCGATGGGGGGTTACTATCATTCATTACCAAATGACGTTTTAAGAAATTTTATTGATCGGACGGCTGAAGCTCAAAGAGCCATGGGTTTTGAAAATGAAAAAGATCACCCTGAGGTAGCCCCATCTCAGTTTGAACTTAATTATTCTTATACCGATGCAATGATTGCCGCTGATCAAATTCAAATTTATAAATTAATCTGCCGCCAGGTTGCTCGTAATATGGGAATGACGGCCACATTTTTGCCAAAACCAGTTATGGGGGTGAACGGCAGTGGGATGCACACAAATATCTCTATTTTCAAGAAAGGTAAAAATCTTTTCCATGATAAAAGCGGTCGAGGACAACTGTCTGATTTAGCTTGGAATTTTATTAATAAGATCTTATCCAATGCTAATGATATTTGCTTGATTTTAAACAGCAGTGTCAATGCTTACCGCCGACTTGACCCGCATTTTGAAGCTCCCAATGAAATTAAGGTTTCGGAGATTGATCGGGGAGCCATGGTTAGAGTTCCTTTGCATAATGAAAAATCAGCCAGAATAGAGGTGAGAAGCGTAGGAACGGATGCGAATCCATATCTATTAATTTATTCATTAGTTAAAACAGGGTTAGAGGGAGGAGTCGAAAAAGTAGATAAAGATAAGCGACCGCGGGCAAGATTTTTGCCAGGAGACATAAACACCGCAATAAATTATTTCCGTCAAAGCGATTTAATGAAAAAAATATTAGGAGAAGAGATGAAAAAAAAGTTTATAGATCTTAAACAAAAGTCAGCCAACCGATCACCGGTTGATCTGGGAACCAAAGTAAAAAATTCCGAAGTCATCTACCATCATGAAGTTTACAACCAGATGCTTTGGAATGATTTTTAATCATTGTAAATATTTTTGAACGTTCGCTTCATGTTCTTCAAGCGTTACTGAGTAGTGCATGACGCCGTTTTTGTCAGTCAAGTAGTACCAATATGGTGTGTTTTCGTTGGCGTTTATGACGGCTTTGATAGAAGACAGGCTCGGATTAGCAATCGGCTCTGGAGGTAAGCCTTTATTTTTATAAGTATTGAAAGGCGAATCAATCTTCAGATCATCTTCAGTCAGCTCTTTCTTCCACCAGGATTTTTCATTTGGTTGATAACCAAGCACATATTGAACGGTTGCATCAATTTGAAGAGGCCAATCTGCCAAATATCTTTTCAAAATAATTCCGGCCACCTTTTCACGAGTTGAAGACTGTCTCGCTTCTCTTTCAACAAGTGACGCTAAAATCAAAACTTGTTTTTCCGTCAATTTTTTGTTTTTTGCTTGTGTATGAAGTTTTTCGTCAAATTTGGATTCAAAATTTTTATTAATAATTGACAAAACAATTTCAGCTGTTGCTGTTCTTGGAACTAAATATGTGTCTGGAAATATATACCCTTCTTTGGTTGTTCTTATAATTTCAATTTCAGGAATATCAAGGGTTTTAGATATTATTTGAGCCATTTCTTCTTTTCTCATCCCTTCAATTAATGTTAACCAAATATCAATGGTTCCATGAGTAAGATTGCTGGCAACTTCTTGGGCACTCATATTTTCAGAAATCCGGAAGTCACCGGCTTGAATTTTTCTTTCTATTCCAAGTTTTTTAACAATTAAATAAAAAACTATTTTGTTTCTAATCAAGCCTTCACTGGCCAAATTATTAACAATCAAATTAAGAGGTTCGCCTTGTTTGATTAAAAACATCTTGGAAACCTGACTGTTTTTATTGACAGGCAAAGAACCTTCGCTATAGAAAAGGTAAGATGAGATTAAAATTACAATGAGCAAAAACATTAAAATTTTTAGTTTTTTCATAATTGTTTTTTTGTCATTCCCGTGAAGACGGGAATCCAGACTAAATATTCATTATTTGTTTTTAATAATGTAATTATAGACTGGATCCCCTCCTACGAGGGGATGACACTACTACTCAATTTTAAAAACTGGCAAATTTCTTAAGGTTGCCTCGGCTTCTTTTAATAAATATTTATCTTCAGAATATAAAGTAAACATGGGTTCATCTTTGAGAATAGAATGATCTAATTTCTTTAATAAATAAATACCAGCCTTTTTATCATTTGGTGCTCCCAAAATTTTTGCCACAGTATTCAAATTATAGTTATTAATATCTTTAATTTTACCAGAAATAAAAGAATGAAAATCAAATTTATATTTAGCCAAACTCAAAGATTCTGAAGTTATATTATGATCTCCGCCTTGAGCTTTGACAATCTCTTGAAATTTTTTAAGGGCAATTCCCGATTCAAGAATTTTTTTTGCTTCATCTTCACCGTTTTTGTTAATCTTTTGTTCCTTATAACAAAGATCAAGTAGCTTCCCGGCCAGTCGTAAAGATTTGGCCTCTAACCGAAGTGGACGATCAGTTTTTTGCTCCAAAACATATAGAACGTCCCTGGCTTCCAAAATAGGACCGATACCGCGTCCGGCCGGTTCAAGAGTTTCGTTAACGTCGCAAATAACTTTAATGCCAAAATGACGAGCTAAATTTTCAAATTTTCTGGCCACATTTTCGCCTTCAGAAAAACGATGAATTTTAGCTGTTTTTCCTATAGGAATGTCCAAAACCAAATGTGTCGTTCCAGCAGCCACTTTTTTAGCCATCACTGAGATAATTATTTTGTCGAATGATTCAAAAGATAGAGGCTCTTCAACACGGATAATGATATCGTCGGCAGGAGCAATACCTAGTTTGCCGTTCCAAGCGATACAACCTCCCACTTCATTGACTATTTTTTCAATTTGTTTAGGGGTAAATTCAACTGAGGCGATTGATTCCATAACGTCAGCGGTACCAGCTGGAGTTGTAATTGCACGTGACGAAATTTTAGGAATTTTAAATCCGGCCGCAGCAATAATTGGAACAATAATCATAGTTGTTCTAGTTCCTGCTATGCCACCAACTGAATGTTTATCCGCCACGATCCCTTTGAATTTGAGTTTATTACCGGTCTCAACCATAGCTTTGGTAAAGAAAAATAGTTCCTGTGAAGTGTAACCTTCTTTGAATGATGAAGCAACAAAATATGTGGTTAAAACATCAGATAGTTTTTCTTTAGCAATTTCATCCATAATCGCATAAACCTCAGGATAGCTAAGTTTTTTCCCCAAGAGTTTTTTTTGAATGGCATCGATCGCTAATAATTTTTCTTTATCGTCATTCATATTGGATATAAATTTCCGTAAACTTTTTCTGATATTCTTTTATTTTTATGATGAGAGATGTTAGCAAATAAATTTCTTTAAGATTAAACAACCAAGATAAGAATAAGTATAGAACAAAATGAATTAATCCGACTGATCCTAGCAGAAAAAAGACGTTAATCGTCCGACTGGTATCAAATATTAAGCCATCAAAAAACTTCATGGAAAAATAACTAACAAAAGCGCTCAAAAAAGCGGAAAAAAACATTTTACCAATTTCAACAAAAATACTTTTTAAACCTAAACCGTGAAGGCGCGAAGAAATGATAATAAAAAGAAGCGATGTGTTTATAATCATGCTGACTGAAAAAGATAAAGCTAAAGACCAGACCGGTAGATGAAAAATAAAAATTGATAATAAGCTCAACAAAGTATTAATAAAAATTGAAAAAATACTGACATAAAACGGAGTGCGGCTGTCATGCATGCTATAAAAACAACGGGTCAAAAAATAATAACTGCCATGAAAAGGCAAAGATAAAGAAAAATAGGATAAGGTAACGGCTGTCGAAACTGTTGCTTCCCAATCAAATTTCTGACCACCAAAAAATAAACGAACTAAGGGAGTACGAGCAAAAATAAAAAAGAAAGCAATTGGAATTGTTAAATAAAACAAATTGAGAAGTGAGTCAGAAATAATCTTTTTAAACTCTCCAATTTTTTTCTCTTGAAACATTTCGGTCAGATAAGGAAGGGAAGCTTGTCCAAAAGCAATTCCTATCACCGATACCGGTAGAAGTTGCAGATGCTGGGCAAGATAAAAGACTGTGTAAGCTCCTGAGCCTAAAAAAGTAGTTAGCGTCAGATCAATGGTTGCGTCAATCTGAGCAACGATGACGGTAAAAGCTCTTGGGATAACCATTTTGATAAATTCGGTTAATCCTTTGCTCTTTTTAAGGATAAATTGATAGTTAAAGTCAGATTTAAAAAAAAGTGGTATTTGAATAACAAAAAGGAAAAAAGCCCCAATGACGACGCCCCAAATTGGGGCCAAAAGGAATAAAGTGGGATAAAGAAATACTGTTGTTAGAATAATGGTCAAGTTATAAATGATTGGAGCTAAGGCGGAAAGAAAAAAAGTCTTGTTAGCTTGACCGATACCGGTTAAAAAATTACCTAAAACAAAAAATGGTAATTGACCTAAAAGAAGCAATCTGGAAAGATTGATTATTTTTTCCATCTTGACAAGATCATATCCCGGCGTTAATGCTGGAATTATTTTGTCAAGGAAAAGAGAAACAATAACAACAAAAACTGTTAAAGCCAAAAAAATTAAGTTAATGATTGAAGAAATATTTTCTGATAGTTCTTTTTTATTTTCTTTATATTTTAGGTAGATAGGAATAAAAGTCGATGTTAGGGCTCCGGTAATCAGAATTTCAAAAATTATATCTGGAATACGGAAAGAAGCAAAAAATATATCCAGTTCCTCTGTGTTAAAGTAGCCAGCTAATATTCGGTATCTCAAGAAGCCAGATAAGCTTGTCAGAACAATCATAAAGGATAAAAGAATCGCTGAAGAAAAAATACTTTTTTGCTTTGCAAATATGAAGTCCTGGGTTTTTTTTAATAATCTTTCCACAGAGAAAGTATACCACTTTATTATTAGGTGATTTGTGGCAAAATAGCCCTTGACAACGGGAAGAATTTGGTTGATAATGAGAAGATATGGTGTTTTTTGGTGAATATCAAATCAATTTCTCAGGCTCGGGTCGGTTGCTATTGCCAAAAAAAGTTCGAGAATTACTTAAAGGAAATACTTTCATCTTAACAAAAGGTTTTGGTATTTGTTTAGCTGGTTATGACAAAGATGATTGGGAAAAAAGAGCAGTTGATTTGTTAAATCCTTCATTACTTCAGCCAACTGACATGGAAAATAGAAGATCTATATTTTCTTCGTTAGTTTATTTGGAAATTGATGAACAAGGCAGGTTTGTTATCCCAAAAAGTTTACTTGATTATTGTCAATTGAAAGAAAGAGTGATCATCATCGGTGTTGGAGATCATTTTGAAATCTGGGACTCGAAAAAATGGAATGAATACAACAAAAAATAACTATGCACACACCAGTTTTGTTAGAACAAGTCATTGAAGCCTTAGAGATAAAAAAAGACGGTTTATATATTGACGCAACTTTTGGTGAGGGGGGATATAGTCAGGCAATATTAAATAAGGGGGGGAAGGTTCTAGGGCTTGATTTAGATAACGATCAAATAGCAAACGGCCTGGATTCCCGCCTTCGCGGGAATGACATCACTCTCATAGAAGGAAATTTTGCCGATGTTGAAAAAGTTGCTCAAGAAAATAATTTTTTTCCGGTTGATGGAGTTGTTTTTGACTTAGGTTTGTCAATGAAACAAATAAATCAATCAGGCCGAGGATTTTCCTTTAAAAAATTGAATGAACCTTTGGATATGAGGATGAGCTTAAAAACAGAAATGACAGCTAAATATTTATTAAATCATTTATCCGAAGCGGAGCTTTATGAAGTTTTTGCCAAGAATTCTGAGGAGATTAATTCTCAGAACATTGCCAGGGAAATAATCGTCAGACGTTCATTTAAAAAGCTAGAAATTGTTGGAAACTTAATAAATTGTATTGATCGTGCAATCGGAGAGTCGGATAAGAATGTTTATAAACGAATTTTTCAAGCGCTGCGAATTCAGGTTAACGAGGAATTTGAAAATTTGAAAAAAGGACTGGATGGGGCAGCAAGAATAATCAAGAATAATGGAAAGATAGCTGTTGTTACTTTTCATTCTTTGGAAGACCGGATTGTAAAAAATTTTTCAAAGTCTCAAGGCCTAAAACTCCTTAATAAAAAGCCAATTACAAATCGCCGTGGCAAAAGTTTTGAGAAATCGGCTAAATTGCGATTAATAGTTAAAGATAATTTATGATCCTTCAATTATTTTCAGGATCATAGTGAGCGAAGTCGAACTATGAAAAATATATTTTTAAGAACAACTGGGTTGATAATGACAGGATTGATAATCGCGAATCTTTTTGTAGTTATTTCCGGCATTGTCATAAGCGACGAAATTAATAATTTTGAAAAAAAAATTGACAACCTTCATAAAATTAATTTAACCTTAGAAAAAGAAGTGGCTAAACTTAGTTCGTTAAAATTTGCTCAAGAACAAGCTAAAGAATTTAATTTCATCAATTCGACAGCACCACAATATATTGATCAATTAAAGTACGCACAACGTTAATTTATGGTGAGCGTAGTCGAACCATGAAAATTAAATTTATTTTTTTTCTTTTTATAGTTTTTTATTTAGCTATCATTGTTCGGCTGTTTTTTCTTCAAGTTATATATTCACCTCTGAACAAAAGTGAGTATTTAAAAACAAATAAACTTTATCCCGTTCGAGGAAGAATTTATGATCTAAAAAATCAGTCTCTGGTTTTAAATCAAAATAGTTATCAGTTGTATATTGAACCAAAAAAAATTGGAGACAAAGACAAGCTCCTGCAATTATTAAGTAAAAGTTTAGAAGTAGAAGAAGCATCGATTTCTGCCAAACTTGATATGTCAAAAGATTGGGTTGCGATATCTGGTGGCCTACCTCAAGAACAGAAAGACAAAATTGATAAATTAAATTTAAAAGGGGTTGGTTTTGATTATCAAACAAAAAGATTTTATCCGGAAGCTTCTCTTTCAGCTCACTTATTGGGCTTTTTAGGTAAGGATAATCAAGGTGAAGATGTTGGTTATTTGGGATTGGAGGGATTTTATAATCGTGATTTGAGAGGGTTACCAGGATTTATAGAAACGGAAAGAGATATAATTGGTCGGCCAATACTAATAGGAGTACAACAAAGAGTTGAGGCAGAAAATGGCCGTGATCTTATTTTAACAATAGATAAAAATATCCAGGAAATAAGCAAAAAAAGGCTACTGGAAGGGCTGGATAAATATAAAGCAAAAAAAGGCTGCGTTATTACAGCCGACCCCAAAACAATGGCAATTTTATCCCTTGTCTGTTTGCCTGATTATGATTTAGAAAAATATTATTTGTTTAACGAAAATTTTTATAAAAATTTGGCTATTTCTGATCTTTATGAACCAGGAAGCGTTTTCAAGCCTCTAATTGTAGCCGCTGCTTTAGAAGAAAAAAAAATTAAGCCTAATGATATCTATAATGAAACAGGGCAAGTGGCTGTGGGTGAATATAACATAAAAACTTGGAATGATAAATATGAAGGAAGAATTTCGATGACAAGAATTTTGGAAAAATCGTCAAACGTTGGCATGGTTTATATAGGAGAAAAACTAGGAAATAAAAAAATTTATAGTTACCTAGAAAAGTTTGGATTTGGTCAAAATACTGATATTGATCTTGAAGGAGAAGCCAGCGGTTATTTAAAACCGGCAAATAATTGGTATCCAATAGATTATGCAACTGTAACATTTGGCCAGGGCATTGCGATTACTCCAATTCAACTGATTCGCGCCTTCGCCTCGATTATTAACGGAGGATATTTAATGAAGCCTTATGTGGTTGAAAAAATTGTTTCTGAAAATAAAGTGACGGAAATTAAACCAAAAATAGAAAAAAGAGTTATCTCTCAAATGACGTCAAATATTATAAAAAAAATGTTAGTTTCAACAGTTGAAAATGCTGAGGCTAAGTGGAATCGACCAAAAGGGTTTTCAATCGGGGGGAAAACCGGAACAGCACAAGTACCAATCAAAGGAATATATGACACCTCAAAAACGATTGCTTCATTTATTGGGTTTGCTCCAGCTGAAAATCCAAAATTTCTTACTTTTGTCGTGCTTTATGAACCGAAAACATCCCAGTGGGGATCAGAGACAGCCGCACCTTTATTTTTTGAAATCGTAAAGGATCTTATAGTATACTATGGCATATTACCAAGCCAATAAGAAAATAATAATTAGTAACACGATGTCATCCCCGTGAAGACGGGGATCCAGTCGATAATTACATTTTTAAAACAAATAAGGTGATTTTAGTCTGGATTCCCGCCTACGCCGGGAATGACAGTTTTAAAAAATTAGAAAATAAATAATGCAAAAATTGAAGAATTTTTATCATCTGCTTCAAGCAATAATTGCCAATATCCTTTATGGTTTTCCCAGCCGAAAGCTTAAAGTTATTGGCGTGACTGGTACTGATGGAAAAACAACAACGACTCATTTAATTGCCCATATATTAGAAACAGCTGGAAAAAAAGTTTCTTTTGTATCTTCAGTTGTTGCCGAAGGCTTTCATGTGACGACTCCAAGTTCATTTGCTCTGCAAAAATTATTGAGACAGTCGGTTGATAATCGTGATGAGTATTTTGTTTTAGAGACAACTTCCCACGCCTTGGATCAAAACAGGGTTTGGGGAATTAAATATGAAATCGGAGTGATCACAAATATTACTCATGAACATTTGGACTATCATAAAACTTATGAAGAATATTCAAAAATAAAATTAAAATTATTAAAGATGTCAAAAGTGGGAATAGTAAATCGTGATGATGAATCATACAAACTACTGAGTCAAAAGTTAAAAGTTAAAAGTCAAAAGTATAATTCAAAAGTCAAAATTTTAAAGGAGTTGCCCGAATTAACAAAGTTTAATCAATATAATTATGCGGCGGCGTATATTGTCTGCAAGCAATTAGGTTTGTCTGACGAGATGATTTTGAAAGCGATGAAGACTTTTCAACTACCAAAAGGCAGATTGGATTTAGTTTATGAAAAAGATTTTAAGATAATTATTGATTTTGCTCACACGCCTAATGCATTATTACAGTTACTACCCGGAATACAAAAACTATACTTGAAGGGAAACGGTCGGTTAATTCATGTTTTTGGCTCGGCTGGTCTTCGTGACTTTACCAAAAGGCCAATGATGGGAGAAGCTTCGGATAAATTCTCGGATATTATTATTCTTACGGAAGAGGATTACCGAACTGAAGACCCGAAAAAAATTTGTCAACAAATTGCCTCAGAAATTAAAAATAAAAATTATGAAATAATTATTGATCGTCAGCAGGCAATAAGTAAGGCAATCAAAATTGCTAAAAAAGGCGACGTCATTGTCTTAACCGGTAAAGCACATGAGAAAAGTTTATGCCGGGGAAAGACTGAATATCTGTGGGATGAGTATGAGGCAGTCAAACTGGCAATCAAATTATTAAATATTAAAGGTTAAAAGTTAAATAAACAGTTAAATATTAAACGTTTAAAATTTAAAAATTAACATGTTTAATATTTATTTAACATTTAAGATTTAATCTTTAACATTTTACCTATGTTAATGTACGATTCTGATTTGAAAATATTTTATTCAACCTTAATCAACGATGATAGGTTTTTCGGTGGGTTTGGAACCAGGGCACTAGGCGATGGCCGTAATATTGATACCGCAATTAACTTTTCTCAAACAAATATTCCTAACTTTAAAACAATTGTTATTCCCGAACAAATTCATTCGGTCAATGTGACTAATTTTACCGCCAATTTAATTGACAATGTTGAAAGAGTTTCTGAAACAGATGGAGTTATTACGAAAGATGTAAATTCGGTTTTGACTGTTATCACCGCTGACTGTTCGCCACTGATGTTTGTGGATAAAAATCAGGGAATTGTTGGTATTTCTCATCAAGGCTGGAGAGGAAGTGTCAAGCGGCTAGGGCAAAAAATGATTAAAAAAATTATTGAATTAGGAGGAAAAAAAGAAAATATATTTGTGGCCATCGGTCCCTCAATTGGTCAATGTTGTTATGATATCGACGATGAAAGATACTATGATTTTGTTGTGGAGTTCGAAGGGTATGCTGATAAAATATTTCATCGGCATCAAGGAAAACTTCATCTTAATCTTGCACTTTTAAACTATCTCCAAGTCAAAGAATTAGGTGTTCCGGAAAAGAATATTGACCATTTCCCATTCTGTACTAGCTGTGACAAAAAACGTTTTTTTTCTTTTAGAAGAGATAAAAAGAAGGATTACGGCGAGATGATGAGTTTTGTGGTTCAAATAGGGTCTGACCCTATGCGAGGGTCAGACCCTGTATAATTTAATCCAATGTTAGAACAATCTAAAAACATATTTTTTTTGGGGATAAAGGGTGTCGCAATGGCCAATTTGGCGGTTATTTTGAAAAAAATGGGGAAAAGCGTTACAGGCTGTGACATTGAAGAAGAATTTATCACTGACAAACTTCTTAAAGACAATAAGATTGATTGGACGGTTGGGTTTGATCAGGATAATATTCCTAAAGATACTGACTTAATTGTTTATTCAGCCGCTCATGGCGGAACAAATAATCCGTTGATTGTTGAAGCAATAAAAAATAAAGTTAATGTTATCTCTCAAGCTCAACTATTGGGGGAATTAATGAATGAATTCGAAAATAAAATAGCCGTTTGCGGATGCCACGGAAAAACGACTACTTCATCTTTGTTGGTTTACGCATTAAATAGCTTAAAACAGCGCCCTAGTTATTTAGTTGGTGTCCCGTTTTTTTCTGGACACCAGGGGGGAGATTTTCAGAAAAAAAAATACTTTGTTGTTGAAGCCGACGAGTATGGTGTCAATCCACCTACAGACAAAACTCCAAAATTTAATTTATTAAATCCTAACTATATCATCGCTACAAATATTGATTTTGATCACCCCGATGTTTATGAAGATATCGAGGAGACAAAAGAAGCTTTTAAGAAATTTTTTGGTGACAAAAAATTAATTGCTAATATAGACGACCCAAATTTAGTCCAATGTATCGATATATCAAAGGCAATAACATACGGTGAATCGGAAAAAGCCGACTATCAGATAATTAACTACAAAATTAGTGAAGAGGAAACCACTTTTAAAATTAAAAATGTTGGCGAATTTAAAATTTCTCTTTTTGGCAAACACAATATCTTTAACGCAACTGCCGTTATCGTTCAACTTTTGGAGTTGGGATTTAAAACTGATGAAATTAAAAAGGCATTGATTGGTTTTACAGGTGCGGAAAGACGTTTTGAACAAGTTTATTTTCAAAATAATATTTATTTATTTGATGACTATGCGCATCATCCGGCCGAAATCACTGCAACAATTAATGCTGCCAAAGGCCGATTTAAAAAAAGAAGAATTATTGTGATTTTTCAACCTCATACATATTCAAGAACTAAAAATTTGTTAAAGGAATTTGGTGAAAGTTTATCATTGGCTGATATATGCTTAATACTTCCAATATTTGCATCTGCCAGAGAAAATTCAAAGGATTTTAAAGTCACTTCTCAAGACATTGTTCGAGAAATAAAGGACTCTCTTTATAAGGACGGACCTTATTTTGGGTCAACAGAACAGTTAATTGATCGGTTAAACGGTATTTTAAAACAGGGTGATGTAGTTTTTACGATGGGGGCAGGGGACGTCTATAAGTTAAAGAGCGAGCTAATAAAAATAATAAATCATAAATCACAAATAACAAATAAATCTCAAATTTTAAATTTAAAATTAAAAATTGAGAGAAATAAAAATTTAAATCAATTTAATACCTTAAAAACAAATTCGGTGGCGGAATATTTTTTAGACGCAAGGACAAGGGAAGATTTGATCGAAGGAAAAAAATTTGCTTTGGAAAATAAGTTGCCCTTATTTATTTTGGCCGGAGGTTCGAATTTGGCAATTGTTAGAGACAAGATTAATGGATTAGTAATAAAAAATAGTTACAAAGAATCAAAAATTCTCAAAGAAACAGACGAATATGTTCTGCTATCTGTTTCCTCAGGCTATCCAGTTTCATTGTTGGTAAACGAAACAGTTAATAATGGCTATCAAGGCTTTGAATATCATAAAGGATTACCGGGAACGGTTGGTGGGGCAATTTATATGAATTCTAAATGGACTAAGCCGGTTAGTTATTTCGGAGATTTACTTGAATATGCATATCTTATGGACGATCGTCTTCAAGATAAAAAAGTTAATAAAGATTATTTTAAGTTTGCGTATGATTACAGCATTTTACAAGATACTAAAGAAATATTACTTGAGGCAGTTTTTAAGTTAAAGAAAATGGACACAAAGATTTTAAAAGAAAGAGCGAATTATGCTTTTGAATATAGAAAAGAAACTCAGCCGATGGGAGTCGCGACTTCGGGTTGTTTTTTTAGAAACGTTGATGGAAAATCAGCTGGTCAAATGATTGATCAGGCTGGATTAAAAGGGATAGCGGTCGGTGATTTTTTTGTCTCACCAATCCACGCAAACTTTATTATCAATCGCGGTAACGGACAGTCAAAGGATTTATTAGAGTTGGTTAGAATAATAAAAGAGAAAGTTAGGGAGAAATTTGGAGTAGAATTGAAGGAAGAGGTAATTATAATTTAATATTTTTATGGCAGATTCGTACATAATTAAAGGCGGGAAACCACTAAAAGGCGAGGTTATTTTATCTGGAGCAAAAAACGTAGCTTTAAAAACTATAATTGTTGCTTTAATGTTTAAAGGCGATGTGATTTTGAAAAATATTCCCAAAATTAATGACGTTTTGGACTTAATTGAACTGATAAAATCCCTTGGAGCCACAGCAAGGTTTACGGAAAAAAATACCTTGATAATAAATGGCGATAGTTTAAAAAATAATAAAGTTGAATTGCAATACGGCTCTAAAATAAGAGTTTCCTTTATGCTTTTTGCGCCTCTCCTTAATCATTTTGGCGAATGCTTTGTTCCCAATCCTGGTGGATGTAGAATTGGTGCTCGTCCAATTGATCGAATTATCAAAGGTTTAGTTGCTCTTGGCGTAAAAATTGATTATGACTCAGAAACGGGTTATTATCATGCAAAAATAGTCAACAAACCAAAAGGAAAATATCATTTTGAAAAACCCAGTCACACCGGAACAGAACTTTTGATGATGATAGGACTAATGACTGATGAAAAAGTAGAGATTGATAACATTGCTAATGAGCCAGAAATAGATGATCTTATTTTATATTTAAATTCGGCTGGGGCCAATATTTTAGAAGAAAGTAACAAAATAATCATTAATAAGTGTCCTGAGTTAAGACAAAAAGAAACTTTTACTATTATGTCTGATAGAAACGAATTAGTAACTTACGCAACTTTAGCGGTTGCGAGCGGAGGGGACGTTACAATCAGTCCAATTGATGAAAATTTAATTTCTTCATTTCTAGAAATAATGAAAATAGCAGGAGCTGGGGTCGAGGAAATTTCAAATTATAAATACAGGTTTTATAATAAGGGCGAAATCAAGCCAATTAATATCGAAACCTCTCCTCATCCGGGATTTATGACTGACTGGCAACCAAGCTGGGCAATATTAATGCTTAAGGCAAATGGCCCGTCGGTAATTCATGAGAGAGTTTTTGAAAATAGATTTTCATATGTTGAAGAACTAAAAAAATTAGGGGCGAACATTGATTTTATTGATGTTGCAGTTGAAAATCCTGAAATTTTTTATCACTTTAATCATGAAAAAAACAAAGCTTATCAACAAACTATAAAGATTCAAGGTGGAGAAGAGCTTCATAATGCAATTTTAAACATTTCCGATTTAAGAGCTGGAGCTGCATTAGCTTGTGCCTCTTTGTTAGCTACTGGCGAATCAATTATCAATGGTGCTTCAATTTTAGAGCGAGGATATGAGGATTTTGTAGAAAAAATCGGGAAGTTGGGAGGGGAGATTAAAAAGGTTTAATCGAAAATAAAATTGATACCTCATTCGTGCAAATTATATTGGTGATACGATCTAATTTACTACTTTTGTAGGTTATAAGCGGTTGACAAGATTTTAAAGGTGCTATTAAATAGGGTCAGACCCTGCGTTAGGGTCAAGACCCTAAATATGCCTGTAAAAAATTCGCTTAAAACATATGTCGAAAACGGATTTTACCACGTTTATAATCGCGGCGTAGAAAAACGAAATATATTTTTAGATGAACAGGACTACAGTGTTTTTTTATCATATCTAAAGTTGTATCTTTCCCCAATAGAGGAAACTATAAAAAACACTAATGAAAATGAGAACTTAGACGATCAAGATAAAAATATCAAGATATATAAAATAAACTCCATAAACAATTATTTCAATAAAATTGAGTTGCTTTGCTATGTCTTAATGCCAAATCATTTTCATCTTGAATTAAAACAAATAGGTAAAAAGGATATGGGGTATTTTATGCAGAGCTTAATTACAAAATATACGATGTATTTTAATCGTAAATACAAACGCGTGGGGCCATTATTCCAAGGAAGATATAAAGCGGTCTTTATTCATAGCGTAGAATACCTTTTGGATTTAAGCAGATATATTCATTTAAACCCATTTTATATTATCAATAAAAATCAAAAACTTATTTCTTATCCTTGGTCAAGCTATATAGTTTATGTGAATAATTATTCAATAAAGTGGTTGAATAAAAATTATTTATTGAATTATTTTAATCAAACTAAAAAAACTAAATATACCTCATATCAAAATTTTATTGATAAATATTTTGAAGAGGAAGTAAGTGAGATAAAAGAATATGACAACTTGCTATTAGATTCGGGACAGACCTTAACATAGGGTCAGACCCTGTGTTAGGGTCTGACCCTATACAACTCTTCACGCAAAGTTTGTTTGTGATAAAATATAGATATGGGGAAAATCAAAAACATTCTGATTCTCGCGGGGGGGGATAGCACGCGATTTTGGCCACTTGAAAACAAACTGTTCTTTTCTTTTTTGGGTAAACCATTGATACTTTATCAGATTGAGGAGTTGCTAAAATATGGAGAACTGGTGACGGTCGTTGCGAACAAGTCAAATGCCACAGCTATTAAACGATTAGTTGATAACAATGATATCAAATCTGTTCAAATCATAACCCAAAAAGACGATTATTCGGGAATGGCTGGGGCAGTTTTTTCAGTCAAAAATCATATTAAAGGTGAAGTGTTGATCGTTAACGGAAGCGATTTAATTGATTACACAATAATTTCAAAATTAAGCATATTAATTAACAAGGAAAATAAGCTGATATTGGTTGGTAAACAATTTAATGAATACTTTCATGGCGGTTATTTTAAATTCGACGGTGACCTGCCTGCCGGCAGGCAAGGTAAGAAAATAATTGAAATTATCGAAAAACCAACAAAAGACAAAAGACCTTCATCTATTGTCAAGTTAGTTTTCGATTATTTTGCCGATATTAACTTACTTTTAAAATATTTTTCTGAAATTAAAACTAAAAACGATGACCTGTACGAATTAGCCATTAATAAAATGTTGTCAGACGATTTAAAGCAGTCATATTTTATCTATGATTCTTTTTGGTTAGCCTTAAAATATCCATGGCACGTCCTGACGATGATGCATAATTTTCTAAAATCAATAAAAGAAAAAAAAATTTCTTCAACAGCAGAAATCTCCGAAAAAGCCTTAATAGTCGGACCGGTTGTAATTGGCGAAAATGTTAGAATCGGAGATTTTGTTAAAATTGTTGGACCGACTTTTATTGGAGACAATACTGTTGTTGGGGATTATACAATGATTCGCGAAAGTCAGATTGGGGAAGATTGTTTAGTTGGTTCATTTTCTGAAGTAGCTCGTTCATATATTGGAAATAATGTTTTTTTACATCGTAATTATATTGGCGACTCCGTTCTTGATAATGACGTGATGTTTGGGGCTCAAGCAGTGACAGGCAATCTCAAATTTGATGGAGAAAAAATTTTATCAGAAGTAAGCGAAGAAAGAGTTGATACTAACATGAATAAATTAGGCGCGATAGTTGGCTCTCTTTCAAAAATAGGTGTTAATGCAACAGTTTTACCTGGAGTTAAAATTGGAAAAAAAAGCTGGATAGGGCCGGGTGAAAAAGTAAAATATGATGTTGAGGATAAAATATACTTAGATGATGAAGAAGAAAAAGATAATATTAAAGTTTAACATGATACGAATACAACGAATAAAGAAATGCGAATGACACGAATATACGAATAAAACTTTAAAAACAATATTCGCATAATTCGTAACATTCGTATAAGTTCGTAGATTCGTATAATATTTGATTCTTATGAAAAAAATAACTGTAATTGGAGGGGGGACGGGAACTTTTGTGGTTTTGTCAGGGCTAAAGAAATATCCTTTAGATTTGTCAGTGGTGGTGACGATGATGGATTCGGGGGGATCAACCGGCCGTTTGAGAGACCAGCTTGGTATTTTGCCACCGGGTGATTTACGGCAATGCTTAGTGGCTCTTTCCGATGCTCCTTTACTTTGGAGGAAACTTTTTTTATATCGTTTTGAGAAGGGGGATTTAGAAGGTCATAATTTTGGTAATATTTTTTTAGCCGCACTTGAGAAAGTAAGTAGTTCTTATGACGAAGCCATCGAAACTGTCTCCTATGTTCTGAAAACAAAAGGCAAAGTCATTCCTGTTACCTTAAATAAACTTCATTTGGTTGCGGAATATGAGAATGGAAAAAAAGTTACTGGTGAAGGTTTGATTGATGAAAATCACGGGGAAAAATCGCGAATAAAAACCGCTTATTTGGAGCCACAAGGAAAAGCAAATCCTAAAGCAATTAAAAGTATAGAAGAATCAGAGTATATCGTAATTGGCCCTGGAGATTTATACACAAGTATTATACCCGTGCTTCTTGTTAACGATGTGAAAAATGCCATGAAAAAAAGCAAAGCAAAAATTATTTATATTATGAATTTGATGACAAAATCTGGACAAACAACCAATTATAAAGCTTCGGATCATGTTAAAGATTTAGTCAAATACCTAGGAAGGGAGCCTGATTACATCTTAATAAATAATGGAATCATCGCTTCGAAAGTTTTGTCCAGTTATGAGCGCTATAATGAAGTTAAGGTTATCAATGATTTAAATAAAAACGGCTATCAAATAATAGAAAAGGATTTAGTTGATGTGAAAAAGATCGAAAAAAATTCTGCTGATATTTTATATCGAAGTATTTTGCGTCATGATTCGGAAAAAGTTGCGAAAACGCTAGTTAGTATTTTTAAATAAGGACTGTCCTTATAAGGACAGTCCTTTATATAATATGTTTAGAAAACACACAATTTCTTTTAAAAATGCCTATAACGGTTTGGTTTGGTCCTTGAAGACTCAGCCAAACTATCGAATCCATTTATTTTTGTCCTTAACATCGATTTTTTTTGGTTTTTATTTAAAAATTTCTTATTTTGAATTTCTTTTAATTTTTTTTCTAATCACAGTGGGATTAGCTATCGAAACAATTAATACTGCAATTGAAGAAACCACCGACGCTATTGACATTAAAATAAGAGAAGATATTAAAATTGCTAAAGATGTTTCTGCGGCGGCAATGTTAATATATGCGATTGGCGCCACTATTATTGCCTTGATGATATTTGTACCAAAAATAATGTAATTTTAGTTTGGATTCCCGCCTCCCCTTCGATGGAACTCAGGGTAAACGCGGGAATGACAACAAAACTATGTCAACATATTTATTTGCTATTTTTGCCTCTTTTATATTGAATTTTATTTTGATTGTTCCATTCATAAATTTTCTATATCAACTAAAGTTTCAGAGGCAAGAACAAAAGACTAAAGATTTTTTAAATAAACCAACTCCGATCTTTGATCGTTTTAATAAACACAAACACGGAACCCCGATAGGTGGAGGGATTTTAATCCTTTTAACAACAGTTTTTGT
>CAYHOJ010000004.1:0-26573 GCA_964358305.1 uncultured Gammaproteobacteria bacterium
AAAAAGAAAATGATTGAAGGAGTAAAAATCGTTGAAGTAAAAAAATTTATTGGTGAAGATGGGGTTTTTGAAGAATTAACCAGAATTAATGAACACGGAACCCTAGAAGAGTTTCCTGATTTTAAAGTAAAACAGATTAATAGATCAAAAATTATCGCCGGCAGTATAAAGGCTTGGCACATTCATTTTAAGCAAGAAGATGTTTGGTATGTACCACCAGAGGATCATATGATTTTGGGTATGTGGGATTTGAGAAATGATTCAGATACAAAAGATACAAAAATGAAAGTGGTTTTAGGCAATGGAACTTCAAAGTTGGTATATGTTCCAAGAGGTGTTGCTCATGGTGTAGTCAACGTTTCAAAGAAGTCAGGGACGATCTGGTACTTTGTAAATGGACAGTTCAATTTTTCTGATCCAGATGAAAAAAGATTGAAATGGGACGCCGCCGGGGCTGATTTTTGGGAAGTGAAGAAGGAATAAATATGTTTAGTCAGTTAATAAAAGAACTTCAACAAATAGCAGATCCGGAGAGGGCCAAGAATTTGAGTTGGTTTTTCAAGACTGGTAAAGGGGAATATGGAGAAGGGGATCAGTTCATCGGAATATCTGTTCCGTTGTTGCGTTCAATAAGCAAAAAATATCAGGCTCTAGAATTGAAAGACCTACAGAAACTTCTTAACAGTAAATTCCATGAATATCGTTTGTCTGCTTTGATGATATTACGAATGAAATATATTAAAGCTTCCCACTTCGCTCTTCGAGCTACGAGGGACAAGTCGGAGGACAAGCAAAAAGAAATAGTTGAATTTTATTTAAAAAATACCAAGAAGATCAACAACTGGGATTTGGTTGACCTGTCGTGTCATTATATTCTAGGTAATTGGTTATTGGATAAAGACAGAAGAATATTATATAAACTAGCTAGGTCAAAAAATCTTTGGGAAAAAAGAATCGCCATAATCTCTACATTTGCATTTATTCGGCAAAAACAATTTTCAGATACATTGAAAATTTCAGAAATTCTTCTAAATGATAATCACGACTTGATCCACAAAGCGGTTGGCTGGGCGCTTCGTGAAGTGGGAAAAAATGACATAAAAACAGAAACTAATTTCTTGAATCAACGCTACAAAGCAATGCCGCGGACAATGCTTCGCTATGCCATTGAAAAGTTTTCAGACAAAGAACGCAAATTTTATCTGGAAAAATAATTAGTCTAAATTTATTTCTCCCAGTGTCTTTTTAAATCCTTCAATGTCTTCTTTAAATAAAAATATTGAATATCTTACACTCTGTTTAGTTTCTTTATTAAATCGAGACTCTGTTATTTTTAAATACTTACTATTATTTTTTGCCGCATAGGTATCAAAAAAAATTGTTTTACTCCCACATTTCAAGACTTTGGAATCAAGTTTAGGTTTAGGTTGTGGTTTGGTATCCATGTTATATCACCTCCTCTCGTTAATTGTTAAATGTTAAATCTTAAATATTAATTTTTAACATTTATTTAACCTTTACCATTTAATATTTAACATTTTTCGTGCGTTGTCTACCGCTTATAACCTACAAAATCACTCCATTAGACCATTGCAAAGCTATTATTTTATCGATAGATACCTTAAAGTTTCGCTCTCGTCCTGAGCGAGCGAAGCGAGTCGAAGGATAACCTACAAAAGTAGCATTTTAGGTCATTAGAAAGGGATATTTTTATCGAAGGACCATCAATTTCGACTTTCCAACTCTTTTTCGATATCTGATAAGGTAATGTCTGATAAAACCAAGAGAACCAATAGGTGAAATAATAAATCGGCCACTTCGGAAATAATTCTTTTTTTATTCTTATTTTTTGCTGCGATGACAACTTCTATTGCCTCTTCACCAACTTTTTGGACAATTTTATCTCCTCCTAATCTAAATAGGGAGGCCACATAAGAGTCTTTCGGCATTTTTTGCTTTCGATCTTTAATTATTTCCAACAACTTATTTATTTTCATATGGTTTATGCTGAACTGGATTCCCGCCTTCGCGGGAATGACAATTGTGTAAAAAAACAAGATAAATTTCCAAAGTGACAGACATTTTTTCCAATCAAATCAACCATAATAAGCATTGCGTCTTGATCACAGTCAAAAAATATATCTTTGACAAATAATTTATTCCCTGACTCTTCTCCCTTCATCCATAGTTTTTTACGACTGCGACTCCAAAACCAAACATAGCCAGTTATTTTTGTCTTTTCCAAAGATTTGACACTTGAATATCCAAGCATATAAACTGCTTTAGATTTGTAATCTTGGATGATGGTTGGAATAAGTTTTTTCATGGTTCGACTTCGCTCACCATAAATTTATAATCTAATCTCACAGGAATATTTTTGTTCCTAAGATAATTTTTAACTTGATTTATTGTCAGTTCACCAAAGTGAAAAAGAGAGGCAGCAAGAGCGGCATCAGCTTTTCCCTTTTTAAAAATATCATAAAAGTCTTCAATCTTTCCGGCACCGCCTGAGGCAATAATAGGAACATTAACATTCTTTGAAATAGTTTTTGTCAGTTCAATATCAAATCCCTTTTTCATACCATCGGTATCAATACTGGTAAGTAATATTTCACCAGCGCCAAGCGAAACAGCTTTTTTTGCCCATTCAACTGCTGAAGTACCAGTATCAGTTATTCCGCCATTGATAAATACATTCCAACGGTTTTTTGTAACTTGACGAGCGTCCAGAGACAAAATAACGCATTGACGACCGAAATAATTTGCACAGTCTGTAATAAGTTTAGGATTGTTAAAAGCTCCCGTGTTAACGGCCACTTTGTCAGCGCCGTTTTCCAAAACTAATCTCATATCCTCAACAGATCTAATTCCTCCACCGACTGAAAATGGAATTGAGACATTTTGAGCAGTTCTTCTGACAACATCCAATAAAATATTTCTGTTTTCCGTGGTTGCGGTAATATCTAGAAATACCAACTCATCAGCTCCCTGTTTATCATACTGCTTAGCCAAAATAACAGGGTCACCGGCATCTCTGAAATTGACGAACTGTATACCTTTAACAACCTTTCCCTCAGTCATATCAAGACAGGGGATAATTCTTTTTGTGATCATATTAGTTTTATCCAATTTTTAATAAACTGCTGACCGATTTGGCCGCTTTTTTCCGGGTGAAATTGTGTCGCTGTTATGTTTTTTTTAATCAAAACAGAACAATAATTAATTCCGTATTCAGTTTCACCAACAATTATCGATTTATCATCAGGCAAACAATAATAACTATTAACAAAATAAAAACTGCTTTTATCAAGGACGTTTTTAAATAAATTCTTAACTCTTAACTCTAAACTCTTAATTCTTACTTCGTTCCAGCCAATTTGCGGAACTTTTAATTCAGAATTAAATTTTTTAACTTTTCCGTCAATAACATTTAAACATTCAGTGTTTCCTTCCTCACTTGAGGAAAATAATAACTGCATTCCAAGACAGATACCTAAAAATGGCTTACCTTTTTTGATTTCATTAATCAATACCTTGTCTAGACATTGCGTTTTTAAATTTTCCATTCCTTGTTTGGCGCTACCAACTCCGGGGAGGACAATACCCTTAGCCATTTCAATGTCTTTCCTTGATTTTGAAATCATAGAATCAACACCCAGTTTATCAAGGGTATTTTTCACGCTCCCTAAATTTCCTAACCCATAATCAATGATGACTATCATAAGACGCCTTTCGTTGATGGAATTGTTAATGAGGCACGGCGGTCAATCTCACAAGCCATACGAATGGCTTTTGCAACCGCTTTAAAAATTGCCTCAGCTTTGTGGTGATCGTTCCGACCGTTTTCAACTTTTATAAATAAATTAACCTTGGCATTTTGAGCAAATCCGTCCCAAAAGTCATAAATTAATTCGGTACTTAAGTCGTTGATTTTTTCTCTTTTGAATTCACAATTCAATGTAAAGGCGTATCTTCCTGCAAAATCAATGGCGACGGTTGCCAACGCTTCATCCATAGGCAGGATAAAAAATCCATAGCGGTTAATCCCCTTTTTATCACCAAGAGCATCGGTAAAACATTTTCCCAAAACAATACCGATGTCTTCTACGGTGTGGTGTTCATCTATAAATATGTCACCTTTGGCCTTAATATTTAGATTAAATAAGCCGTGTTTGGCAAAAAGATCCAACATGTGATTCAAAAAACCAACGGGAGTATTAATTGTTCTGATACCTGACCCGTTTATTTTTAGACTGATATCAATATCAGTCTCATTAGTTTTTCTGGAAATTTGACTAGATTTATTCATAGTAAATATTGAATAACTTTTAATATTGTTTTGAAATTTATTGTTCCAATATTCTGCTTGCTAACAAATATCGATGGTATCTGGGCTTTATTCGCTGCAATAACATCACTGGGACTATCGCCGATATAAACGGTTTGTTTTAACTTCAATTTTTTAATGACGGCCAGAAGTGAATCTGGAGATGGTTTACTGTTTTTAACATCTTCCATGGTAATTATGCAATCAAATATTTTTTCAAGTTTATTTTTTTTGATGACATATTTTACTTCTTCTTTTGGTCGTCCAGTAGCAATTCCTAATTTTTTATATTTATTTTTTAGTAATTGCAATTCTTGTTTTGAAATTAATAGTCTTTCATTATTGATTAAGCCGCCTAAATATATTTTTTGAAAATAATCCTTGACCGTCTCATAATTAATTTCCGGTTTATTTATCAGTGTATAACTGGCATCCCAGTCATTATTCATTCCAACTTTATTTTTTATAAGATCAACTTCAGACATCAAAACATTTCTTTTTAAAAAATATTCGGCCGTTTGCCTGATTGCCTCACGATAAGACCGAGATACATCAACCAAGACGCCGTCCATGTCAAAAATAAGTCCATCGTATTTTGTTTTCATAATATTTTCCTTAAATTTTTAATCAGAATATTATTTTGATTAGGATTTCGGACAGTAATCCGGGCACATCCTTCCAAGTATTTTTTACTGCTTCTATCACGAACCAAAATATTGTTTCCTTTAAGCTTTTGGCAAATTTCACCGGCTTTTTTACCGAAATTAACAAGAAGAAAATTGGCTTGCGAAGGATAGACAAATAATCCAAGTTTGGTAAGGTTTTTGGTAAGTCTTTTTCTTTCTTCCTTAATCATTTCCGTTTGATTTTTAATCCAATCAAGATTTTTTTCAAAAAGTTTTTCGGCTAATTTGCAGGAAAAATAACTGACTCCGAGTGGAAATCTAATCGCATCAAATACTTGGCTTAGTTTTTCACTGGCTAGTAAATAACCGACTCTGGCTCCGGCCATTGCTCCGAATTTTGAAAAACTCCGCAAAATAACGAGATTGTTATATTTTGATAGTAAAGGAACACAACTAACTCCATAAAATTCTCTGTAGGCTTCATCAACCAAAACAATTCCTGATGTATTTTTTAGGATTAATTCAATTTCTTCGAGTTTTGCTATAGTGCCAGTGGGATTGTTAGGATTGCAAACAAATGTTATTTTAATGGGAGTGTTTTTTAATACCTTTATAACGTTTTTAATGTCAGATTTAAAATTTTCCTTCAATAGGGGAACTTCAATTGCTTTTCCTCGATTAATTTCGCATTGTGATTTAAATATTTCATAAGTAGGCGGTTGAATTAAAAAATAGTCGCCGTCATTTAAAAAGGCTTTCCCAATAACATCAAGAGCTTCATCACCGCTATTTGTAACGGTAATTGTATTCTCAGGGGTATTCTCGTATTTTGAAATTAATTTTTTTAATTTTACATACGAGGGATCCCCGTATTCATTAATTGGGCAACTATTGATTAACTCATTTAAGAATTCTTTAATGCACGGCGGAGGATCAGGTAATGTATTAGTATCAAATCTTAATACTTTCGACCCAACATTTTTTGCCCATTGATATGGTGTAATTTTTTGTGCCATTTCTGACAATATATTGTTTTTCATAAATATTTTTTTAACTTATAAATCTAATTGAAACCGAATTTTTGTGAGCCGGTAATTGTTCAACTTCGGCTATCACTTCGATCGTTTCTTTTATATTTTTTAATCCCTCTTTTGTGCATTCCTGGATCTGCATCCATTTGCCATAGGAATCAACTCCAAGCGGTGCGTACATTTTTGCCATTCCACCGGTCGGTAATACGTGATTAGCACCAGTAGCATAATCACCACTTGATTTAGATGTCCAATTACCTAAGAACACTGATCCAGCATCAAAAATTTTCTTAACTAATTTTTCAGAATTCTTGGTCATTATTTCTAAGTGTTCCGGCGCATACTCATTTGTAAATTTGATAATTTCGTCCATAGTTTTAGTTACGGCAAATAATCCATATCTTTTTAGAGACTCTCTTGCTCTGTTTTTGGTTTCTAGTTTTACCAATTGTTTTTCAATTTCAATGATCGTTTTTTGAGCTATTTTTTCTGACGTTGTTAATAAAACACAGGCAGAATCTTCACCGTGTTCGCCGTCTGCCAATAAATCAGCGGCTATGAAAGCTGGATCGGCTGTTTCATCAGCGATGATAAAGACTTCGGAAGGGCCAGCTGGCATATCAATACTTATTTTTTCAAGGGCTAACATTTTTGCTACAGTTACGTAAGAATTTCCCGCTCCAAAGATTTTATAAACATTCGGAATTGTTTCTGTTCCATAAGTCATGGCCGCTATCGCTTCGGCTCCACCGACTTTGAATATTTTTTTCAGTCCAATCATGTCTGCGGCAACTAGAGTGACCGCTGGAATTTGCCCCTCTTGTCCCGGAGGAGAACACATAATTATTTCGCTACAACCGGCAATCTGAGCCGGAATGCCCGTCATTAAAACCGATGAAGGATAAATAGCTTTTCCACCTGGAATATATAAACCAACTTTTCTAATCGGTCTCCACTCTCTCCAAACTCTAATTCCTTTTTCTGATGGAACAACGACATCTTTTTTAGTTGGTAACTGAGCTTTTTGTACTAAAGTAATATTTTTTATCATCTGCCTTAATGCTTTGATCGTTTTATTATCAACGGTTTTATATGCATTTTTGATTTCGCTTCCTGATACCTGAATAGTTTTGTAGTCTTTAACACCATAACGTAATTGATATTTTTTAATAATTACTTTATCACCAATATTTTTTACATCGTTCATAATCTTTCGAACAACTGGCATAATCGTTTTATTGCTTCCGGCTGATCGATTAATAATCCTTGAATAGTCCTGTTTAGATAAATCTTTGAGTTTAATTACTTTCATATAATTAGTTTTTCAACTGGTAATACGACTATGTCTTGGACGCCGAGTTTAATCAGACGATCAACTACATCCCAAAAAACATCTTCTTTGATGATTGACTGGACTGATATCCATCCAGGAAGAGCCAGTGGTGAGATTGTGGGAGATTTTAAGCCGGGAATGATTTTTTTTAACTTAGGAAGAATCTTTTCCGGTGCATTCATCAAAATATATTTATTTGATTTTGCTGACAAGACTGCCGTGAATCTTCTTAATAATTTATCGATCAATTTTTTCTTTTTTTCATTCAAAAAAGACTTTGGATTAACTATAAGAACAGCCTCAGATTCGTAAATTTTGTCTATGACTTTTAAATCGTTGACGGCCAACGTGCTTCCAGTTGAAATAAGATCAACAACCGCATCAGAAATTCCCAAAGCGGGTGCCGATTCTACCGAGCCACTGATCTTTATGATATTTACTTTAATATTTTTTTTACTAAAGAAATTTTCCGTTGAAACAGGATATGAAGTGGCTATTTTTAATCCTTTCAAGTTGAAAACGGCTTTAATTTTGGATTCCTTAGGAACGGCAATAATTAAAGTGCAAAAACCAAATCGCAGATTAAGTAATTTTTTAACATTGCTGATTTTTTCATAAAGAAGATTCTGACCAATAATTCCCAAATCAACAATATCGTCGGCAGTATACCCACCAATATCATTATCACGTGCATATATAATCTTTAAAGGGAAATTTTTACAATCAGAATACAACCGTTGATTGGAGCTTTCAAACTCCAAGCCGGCCTGTTTCAAAAAATCAATCGTTTCTTCAGTTAACCGTCCATTTTTTTGAATGGCTAGTTTTAGATTAGTGTTTTTCATAGTTATTAAATAATTTTTAAAAATATTAATTCTTGTCCGCCATAACTTAGCATTCGCCTTTTCACTACTATTCGTAGACGGCTCATGCTACGTTTATTGGCGGACATAAGAAAGCGTATCCCGATTAAATCGGGACGCTTTCTAATGGGTGGCCGACGGGATTTGAACCCGCAACTTTCAGCTTCACCGGCTGACGCTCTATCCAGTTGAGCTACGGTCACCAAAAAAAATTCCCGCCTGTTGGCGGGGTAGGGAAATTGTACAGTTAATTAATTAACTAGACATCATAAGGCGACCCCGCCTGAGGCGAGGTATGATGAGAAATCGAGTTTTTCAAGTTTATAAAGTTCATAAAGTTATAAAGTCAATACGATTTATATATTAACGTGTTAACATGATAATACATAGTATTTAAAAAGTCAAGGACAAATAAAAATTTACTTTTATTTAATTTGTCCGAAGACCCCGTAATACGTACCCTTTCGACTCGTGGATGTAAACCACGGGAGAAAGTAAACGTTGTACGGGGTCAAGTGATATAATTGCTTAATGAATACCTTTCAGTCTTATAAACCAAAAAATGACAAGGAAAAGTTTTTGGCAAAAGCGTTTTTAAAATTAAAGACAGAACAAGAGGTGGCTAATTTTTTAAGAGACTTACTAACGATTAAAGAAATTGAAGAATTTTCCAATCGTTTGGAAATGGCTAAATTATTAAAACAAGGCATGTCTTACAAAGCGATTGCTAAAAAACTTAAAGTGTCAACAGCTACCGTCACTCGGACAGCTCATTGGTTATTTCATGGGTGCGGAGGCTACGAAAAAGTGATAGAATAGTCTATGGAAGTCAATCAGGAAGAAAAAATCCTACTTGAAAAGATAGTTAATAGAGATGAAAGAGCGCTTTTTTATGTTTACAAAAAATATTACCCTTCGGTATTTAGTTTTGTTCGATCGCAAATAAGCAATTATCAAATAGCCGAAGAGATAGCACAGGATGTTTTTATTGATTTTATTGAGGCACTACGTGATTTCAGGTTTCAATCTTCTCTAAAAACTTTCTTATTTTCAATTGCCAGACATAAAATAGTTGATCAAATTAGAAAGAAAAAATTAAAAAGTATTCTGTTTTCTAAACTTCCTTCTTATATTATTGAAAGTTTGAAGGCAGTTTTTATCGATGAAGAGATTGATAAAAAAGAACTAAAAGAAAAAATATCAAAAATAATCAACTCACTTCCGAATGATTATCAACTGATATTACGACTAAAGTATATTGAGGGAATAAAAATAAAAGAAATTGCTTGTAAATTAAAAATGAACTTTAAAGCAACTGAAAGTTTATTATTCAGGGCGAGAAAAAGTTTTATAAAAGTATTTAATAACGAATTATGAAAAATATTAATTTTCGGATGAAACAAAAAATGAACGAAGTATTTTCAATCGAGCCAAATGATTTAGGCGTAAATATTTTGACTAATTATTTTAGAAAAATAACTTCATATTTAAAAACTGCCCCATTTATTCTTGTTATTCCTTTAGCAATATTAATATCTTTATTTTTATATATTATATTTGGGAGATTATTGGTAAGATTAGTAACGATTTTACAGTATGGCTACTGATTTAATTACTTCCTTCGTATTGGTTATGAGAAATTTTATTCTATTAATATTTTCTCCATATAAGACAATGCGAAGAATTAGTGAAGAAAAAGATAATTATCAACCAACAATTATTATTGGAATAATTTTTTTATATTTCAAATTTATTTATTATTTACGAGATAAAATTTATCCAGCAACATTAATTTATTTATTATTTATCATAAATTTTTTATTAACGGTCTCCTTCTTTTATTTGTTATCAAAATTATTCAGACAAAATAAAAAAGAAGTTATTTTTTCTAGATTTATGATTACTTTTTCCTATTCACTTTTTCCAACAATAATTTGGTTCTTGTCAACTTCGATTCTTTTTATTTTTCTTCCACCACCAAGGACGTTTTCAATACTTGGAAAAGGATTTAGTATATTTTTTGTGGCTTTTTCCTTGAGTTTGTTAATTTGGAAGTTAATTTTAGGATATTTGGCGATTCGATTTTCTTCAAAACAAAATTTTTTCAATATTCTAACGATGATTATTTATTATTTGATTTGGTTTATTCCGTATTCAATATTTTTATACAATTTTAAATTGTTTAGGATTCCGTTTATTTAAAGAGGTATATTCAGACTGGATTCCCGCCGGAGCCTGTCCCCGAAAGGGGGCGGGAATGACATCAAGCAGAGTTATATCAGCTCAATAATTTGTTTTACCCACGGTGCAACTTTATAATTTTCAATTTCTTGTTTATTAATTAGTTTAAAGCCATAGGCAAAGTCAGGGTTTGGGTCGGGTAGATTTATTAATTCTGCAATATAGATATAATCAACTTCGTGTTCGGTAAAAATACTTTGAGGATCCTTAGCTTTGTAATAAAATTTACTTAAATATTTTGGAATACTTTTTAGCCCCGATCCATCAATATTCCATTCTCGTTTTAAAGTTTCATTAATTGCATCTTCATCAGTTTGCAAAACATTATTTACATAAATTTGGTGTGAAGAAAAAGTAAGGTCAAAATATCCGTCAAAGGCTAGATGTTTCCGGTGCTGGAGAACTATTTTATCTTTGTACATCAATATCATAGTAAATCCGCGATGAAGAATCCCTGATTTATGAGCATCCCATCTTTCAACTTTACTAAGAATATTATCCTCCTTATCTACCTGTGCTAAAAACAATTCTTTTTTGTAGTAATCCATATTAAAAATTATACAACAGAATTCAAATGATTTTTGATTTTGATGCGACTAATAAATATATGAATCTCAAAGATTTTAAAACAACAAAAGAAAGGCGGGAAAACATGGAAGCAAACTTAAAAATAAAGTTAGAAAATATTTCCAAAGCTCACGTTGATGATGAGAAAACAATAAATTGTGAAAATTTAATTGGATCTACTTCACTTCCGTTGGGCGTTGCTGGCCCATTGAAGGTTAATAACAACGATTTTTTTGTTCCTTTAGCAACAACTGAAGGAGCATTGGTTGCTTCTGTCAGTCGTGGTTGTAAGGCAATTAATATGTCAGGTGGAGCAACATCCTACGTTGAAAATGTTGGCGTGACACGAGGACCAGTTTTTGAAACTTCGGGACTGCAGGAAAGTTTTGTATTTAAGAAATGGCTAAAAGATAATTTTGAATTACTCAAAATGGAGGCGGAAAAAACTTCCTCGTATTTAAAATTAAAAAAATTAGGAACAAGAATCATCGGCACATATGTTTATGTTAGGTTTTATTTTGACACAAGTGAGGCGATGGGGATGAATATGGTGACAATTGCTACTGACTCGATTAATCGATTAATCGAAACAAAAACTAAAATTAAATGTTTGTCAGTAAGCGGAAATTTTTGTATTGATAAAAAACCGGCTTGGCTTAATTTTCTGAGCGGTCGGGGAAAAAAAGTTTGGGCAGATGTAATTTTAAAAAAAGAAGTAGTTAAAGAAGTATTAAAAACAACTCCAGAGAAATTTTTTGACATTTGGCTTGCCAAATGTATGATCGGGTCGGCTATGAGCGGTTCCTTAGGATTTAATGCTCATTTTGCCAATATAGTGGCAGCTTTTTTTGCGGCCACTGGCCAGGATTTAGCACATGTGGTCGAGGGAAGTATGGGAGTAACAACCAGTAAGGTTTTGAAAAACGGAGATTTATATGTCTCTGTCTATTTACCTGCTGTAATGATCGGCACAGTTGGAGGCGGAACTAAACTTAAAACAAAACAAGAGGCTTTATCAATTATTGGAGTAAAAAATTCAATTGAATTAGCGGAAGTTTTGGGAGGAGCGGTACTTGCAGGAGAGATATCTCTGTTGGCATCGCTTGCGGAAGGCACACTGGCGAAAACACACGAGAAGCTGGGACGCTAAAAATTTCTAATTTCTAATTATTCTAATTAACCTAATTAATTACCAAAAACCAATAACCAATTGGAAAATTGGTCATTATTTAGATCAATTAGAAATTAGATCAATTAGGTCAATTTAATATGGTAGGAGTAGTTTCATACGGTTTTTATATTCCAAAATATAGGATCAAGACAGAAGAGATTGCTAAAGTCTGGGGAAAAAATCCTGATGATGTTAAAAAATCTTTAATGATTGAGGAAAAGGCAGTCGCCGGAATTGACGAAGATTCATTAACTATGGCTTTTGAATCAGCTTCATCAGCCTTATCATCTGTAGACATCGATAAAAGCAAGATAAAAGTAGTTTTGTTTGGCTCAGAAACTCATCCCTATGCTGTCAATCCAGCCTCAACTATACTAGCCGAATTTTTAGGGATTGAAAAAAATTATTTAGCTTATGATACGGAATTTGCCTGTAAAGCGGCAACCGGAGCAATGATTTCTGCCCAAGCATTGATAAAATCCGGATACAGCGATTACGCATTGATCACAGGATCTGATAAAGGAATGGGCAAGACTCATGATGTTTTAGAATATACAGCTGCTTCAGGTTCAGTTTCATTATTATTAGGAAAAGATGATCTAATTTTAGAAATTCTAGATTTTGAGTCGTTTTCTTCTGACACACCGGATTTTTGGCGAAGAGAAGGAATGCGTTATCCATCCCATGGAGGCAGATTTACCGGAAAACCATCCTATTTTTATCATATTGAGGAAGCCAGTAAAAGTTTATTCAAAAAAACAGGCCTTGCTCCAAAAGATTTTGCCTACGCAGTTTTTCATATGCCCAATGGCAAATTTCCAGTTCAAGTAGCTAGATCTTTGGGTTTTTCCGAGGCTCAAATAAAAGATTCTTTAACCGTCAATTATTTAGGTAATTCGTATACGGCGTCAGCATTAATTGGCCTGATGGCGGTTTTAGAAAAAGCAAAACCCGGTGATTTGATTTTTCTTTGTTCGTATGGAAGTGGTGCCGGATCAGACAGTTTTGTTCTAAGGGTCACTAAAAATATTTTAAAAAGAAGAAAAGAATTCTCGCAGGTAATTGAAGATAAAAAATATATTGACTATCCAACTTATTTAAAGTTTATGGAAATGATATGAACAGCGTCATCGGTTATTACACGACTCAATTCGGCGAGCTTTGGGATAAATCGTTATTTGATTTAGTGGAAGAAGCGATCGCGGGTGTCCTCAAACAAAATAAGTTGGCAAACGAACAAATCGATGCAGTCTTTTTTGGCAATATGTTAGCCGGAGTTTTGGAAAATAATCTTCATTCAACCTCAAAAATAGCTGAAATTTTAAAAGTTAATATCCCAATTTTTCGAGCCGAAGCTGCTTGCGCCTCAGGGGGAGCCGCTTTCAATTTGGCAAAAACTTATTTAGAGGCAAACAGTAATAAAAATGTTTTAGTTGTTGGAGCGGAAAAAATGACCGATTTTTCACCAGAGGAAGCAATTACTGGTCTATCAGCCGCGTCATCAGGGGAAGAACAAGAAGCAGGGCTCACTTTTCCTGGTCTTTATGGAATGATGGCAAACTATTATTTAGAAAAATATCACTACACTGAAGAAAATTTAGCCTACGTTTCAGTCAAAAATCATTTTCATGGGAGTTTAAACAGTAAAGCCCATTTTAGAAAAAAAATCAGTGTTAAAGATGTTTTAAATAGTCCATATGTAGCATTTCCATTAAAGGTATTAGATTCCTCTCCAATTTCGGATGGGGCATCAGCTGTAATATTGACAAATAATCGGGATTTGATTAAAAAACAAAAAAATTCGGTTTCAGTTTTGGCATCAGAGGTTATTACCGATACAATTTCCCTAAAGTCACGAAAGCAAATTGATGAAATTTTGGCGACAAAAATTGCCGCAGATGTAGCTTTTAAAAAAGCAAAAATTAATCGATCTGATATTGATGTTGCTGAAGTTCATGACTGTTTTTCGATAGCCGAGATTTTAGCGATGGAAGGTTTGGGATTTTGGAAAAAAGGAACAGGAGGAAACAAAATTACAGAATTATCAACAATGTTTGGGAATGGTGGCAGTTTGATAGTTAACACTTCAGGCGGATTAAAGGCAGCCGGCCATCCGGTTGGAGCCACTGGAATAAAACAGATAGGGGAGATATTTTTGCAACTAACGAACCAAGCAGAAAAAAGACAGGTTAAAAATGCTAAATACGGTTTGGCACACAATGTTGGTGGATCGGGCGGTACGGCGGTTGTTACGATATTAGCAAGTTAAAAATGGTTATAAATGGTTGTAAATAGTTATAAATAGTAGAGACGAGGCATGCCTCGTCTGTACAAATACATATGATAAGTCCGGTAAAAATTTGGCGGAGACAAAAGGAGATAAGAAAAATTCTAGGAAAGAAAGGTAAAGTTTTATTATGGACAAAAATCTATACACCTGGGAGCGATTTCAAAAAATATGCTCCTTATCCGGTGGTGTTGGTTGAATTAGAAAATAAAGAAAGAGTTTACGGACAGTTGGTGGATTTTGAAGAAAAGGATTTAAAAATGGGAAAAGAAGTTGTTTCAGTTTTACGCAAAGTGCGCTCATCAACTGAAGAAGGAGTGATTGCTTATGGAGTAAAATTCAAACCCCTAAAGTAGACTAAAGTCACTTCAGGGTAAACACTATGAAAATTGCATATTCGGCACCAGCAAAAGTTATTTTATCCGGAGAACATGCAGTTGTTTACGGTAAACCGGCCTTAGTTTCAGCTATTAATTTACGACTAAAGTTTATAATTACTATCTTAGAGCGATCGCTAGAAGATAGTAATGAAAACAAAGAAATACTATTTATTAGTAAAGAAATAAAGAAATATTTAATTAATAAAAAAATTAATTTTATTGATAGACCGTTTAACTTTAAGATAGAATCGGAGATTCCTATCGGTCGGGGTTTAGGTTCTTCAGCAGCATTATCCGTTGCATCAGTGGCCGCCCTTTTGGAATTTTATACAGGACGACAGTTTAAGAAAGAGATAATTAACGATTTAGCTTTTCAGATAGAAAAATATTTTCACAAAAATCCATCAGGAGTTGATAATTCTGCCGCCTGTTATGGTGGACTGATTTTGTATCAAAAACAAATAAGTCTAAAGAATCTAAATTATAAAATACCAAAAAAGATTGAAGAAAGATTGTTTTTAATCGATAGTGGTAAACCGAAAGAAACCACAGGGGAGATGGTGGATTTTGTTGGGACTAAATCAGTTGGAAAGATATTGGATGAGATAGAAATAACAACCAAGAAATTAGAAGAATCAATAGTAAGCGAAAATATTAATTTATTTAAAGAATCATTAGTTAATAATGAAAATTCATTAGAACAGTTAGGTATTGTTTCCGAAAATACTAAAAAACTTTTTTCAAGTTTGTCAAAGTTTGGGTTTGGAAAAGTAACTGGGGCTGGTGGCAGAAAGGAAGGTTCGGGATTTATATTATTTTTTGCAGAAAATATAGAACAGCTGATAAAATATTTGAAAGCTAGAAAAATAGTTTTTTATAAATTTATGCCAGACAATAAAGGTTTGGTCCGAATTTAACATGTGTTTTTGTCATTCCCGTGAAGACGGGAATCCAGGAACGTCTGGATCCCCTCCTTCGAGGGGATGACAAGTTTTTTTATATAAATATGTTAAAAACAAAATCATCAGCGCCGGGAAAATTAATGCTTTTTGGTGAACATGCCGTTGTTTACGGTTATCCTTGTATCGTCACAACCGTTGAATCCCGTATTTATGTTGAAGTTGAAAAGGCTAATGAATTTAAAATCGATGCTCCACAAGTTAAAGATACTCGTTTTGTTGAAGAAACAGTTAAGCTATTTTGTGAAAAATATAAAGTTGATAACAAAATTTTGGTAAAAACCTATAGCGATTTTTCTTCCAAATTCGGTTTTGGGTCATCATCAGCCGTGACCGTTGCTACGATTTGCGCATTGAGTGAACTATACAAAATTAATATTTCAAAAAAGGAAATTTTTGATTTAGGTTACCAAGTTGTGCTTTTAGTCCAAGGAGTGGGGAGTGGGTTTGATGTTGCTTCTGCCGTTTTTGGCGGAACGATTTATTATGTCAAAGGTGGACAAATAATTGAATCATTATCTGTTAAAAATTTATCACTCGTAATTGGTTATTCAGGTATGAAAGCCAGTACGACAAAAATCGTCAAAGATTTAAAGCCAGATTTTAAAATATTTGACGAAATAAAAAAAATTGTAGAAGAAGCAAAAATGAGTTTAGTTAACGGTGATTGGAAAAGAACTGGAGAGTTAATGAATCAAAATCATAAACTTCTTCAGGAGTTAGGGGTAAGTACGGAAAAATTAGATAAAATGTGTCAAGCATCAGTTGATGCCGGAGCTTATGGCGCGAAGTTGTCCGGAGCAGGAGGAGGAGATTGTATGATTACTTTAGTTCCTGAAGACAAAATAAAGAAAGTTGAGTCATCTATAATTGAAGTCGGTGGAGAAGTATTAAACGTTAAAACAAATATATGAAAGCCACTGCAATTGCCCCATCAAACATAGCCTTTATTAAGTATTGGGGAAAGAAAGATGAAGAATTGGAACTACCAGAAAATAGCAGTATCTCAATGAATTTGAGTAATTTAATTACAACAACCACGGTAGAATTTGATCCAAAATACAAAAAAAATCTGATTACCATAAATAATAAAACAGACGAACAGGCAGAAAATCGGATCATTAAACACCTAAATTTAATTAGAAAAAAAGCCAATATTGGACTTAGAGCTAAAGTTGTATCAACTAATAATTTTCCTGATGGAACTGGCCTTTCATCATCAGCTTCCGGTTTTGCAGCGCTGACAATGGCCGGCGCTAAAGCAGCCGGTTTAAATTTGCAAGAAAGTGAACTTTCTATTTTAGCTCGCCTAGGATCAGGTTCTGCTTGCCGCTCGATTCCCGATGGATTTGTTGAATGGGTAGGGGAGGGGGCAAAATCTCTTTATCCTCCTAGTTATTGGCCAATAGTTGACATCGTTGCAATCATAAGTAAAGAAAAAAAAGATATTTCGTCGACCAATGGCCAAAAATTAGCCAGAACTAGTCCCTTCTTTACAACAAGGTTGAATAATATCAATGAAAAAATAAATAGATTTAAAAAATCTTTAGAAACAAAAAATTTTACTGAGCTTGGAAAAATAGTTGAGGGCGAAGCATTAGAGCTTCATGCGATCATGTTAACTTCAACACCCTCACTTATTTATTGGCAACCGGAAACAGTTAATTTGATGAAATTAGTTAAACAGTGGAGGGGTGAGGGCTTGGAAGTTTATTTTACCGTTAACACCGGTCAGGATATTCATTTAATCGTTGAGGAAAAAAATTCAGAAGCATTAGTCAAAAAACTTAAAGATATTAAGGAAGTTAAAAAAATTATTGTTAACAGTCCAGCCGTTGGAGCAAGACTAACTGAAAAACATTTGTTTTAAATCATGAATAATACAAATCAACTTCCAAAACATGTTGCAATCATTCCAGACGGAAATAGACGGTGGGCAAAAGAAAAAGGTAAACCGACCGCAGAGGGGCATAGATATGCAGCACAAACAACTTTACCTAATTTAATTAACGAACTAATTAGATTGGATATAAAATATTTTACTTTTTGGGCTTTATCAACAGAGAATCTAATCGGTAGAAGTAAAGAAGAACTGAGTAGTTTATTTAATTTAATAAGAATATCTTTGAAAAGTAAATATAAAGAGTTTAAAGAAAAAAAAATAAGACTTAAAGTCATTGGTGATTTAATCAAGTTGCCAGAAGATCTTCAAAAAGAAGCTTATAAAATTACAAAAGAAACAATGAATAATAAAAAAATAACGATAGTTTTAGGATTAAATTATGGCGGAAGAGATGAGATAATAAGATCAATATCAAAGATCAAAGATCAAAGATCAAAGATAACAAAGGAAAGCGTTGCACAAAATTTAGATACAGCAGGAATTCCGGATCCAGATTTAATAATTAGAACTGGTGGGGAAAAAAGACTATCAGGATTTATGCTATGGCAAAGCGAGTATAGCGAACTATATTTTTCTGATTTATACTTTCCGGATTTTACAGCAAAAGAATTGGAAAAAGCTATTAATAGTTATTTTGAGCGTAAGCGACGATTTGGCAAATGAAAATACTTGACAATTTTAAAAAACAATTTGATACAGAAATCAATATTTATTTAGATAAAAAGATAAAGTCTGCGGAGAGAATAGATAAGAAAGGTGGAGATCTATTAAAAATAATAAAAGAATTCATTAATAATGGTGGTAAACGATCACGACCGGCAATTTTTTACTATGCTTTTTTAAGTTATGCTTCTCAAAATTCAGCAAAAGTTTTAAAATTTTATTTTATCTTTGAACTGTTTCATAGTTTTGCTTTGATTCACGATGATATTATTGATAATTCTGATTTACGAAGAGGAAAACCAACTGTTCATAAAAAATACGATTTATCTACAGCAATTTTGGCCGGTGATTTAGCTCTCATGTTAGCTGATGAAATATTTAGTCAAGAAATAAACGATAAAAAAATTATTGATTTATATAATGAGTTCAAACAAGAACTTTTGATTGGTGAATATTTAGATACAGTCAAAATTAATGATGTTGATAAAATCATGGAACTTAAAACTGCCAGATATTCATTTATTAAACCAGCAATAATTGCTTTTAGTTTAGTTAAAGTTGATAAACAGGACATAAAGAAATGGGAAGAAATTTTAAGAAAAACAGGTATTTTATTTCAGATAAAAGATGATTTTGATGGAACTTTTGCTGATGAAAAAAGTTTAGGAAAACCAACAGACTCTGATATTAAAGCAGGGAAGAGCACGTCGGTTGTTGAGAAATTTTTAAAGAAATCAAATAATGAAGAAAAAAAACATTTTTATGATTTTTTTGGTAAGACCGATCTAAAAAAAGAAGAATTAATTTGGTATAAAGAAACTTTAATTAAATATAAGATTGATGATGAAATAAAAAATAAGATAGCAAATGAGTCAATTGAGATAGAAAATAAACTAAATCTTTATTTTCCGGATAAGTTATTAACTAAGTTAATAAAAGAAATCCTAAACTATTTCCAGTCAACTACATAATATTTTTTCCCCTTTAAATTTTTTGGCATATATTCTTGAACAATTTTCCGACCGGTTTCGCGTTCAACTTTCCAAGGATAACGGACGTGGCCTTGGCCAAATCCTAAAGATCTCATTAATTTATTTGGAGCATTGCGCAAATGAAGGGGGATCGGGTCAAGATTTTTCTCATCAATATCGGACATTGCCTGTTGGATTCCATTGGTAGATGCAATTGATTTTTTAGCAGTAGCAAGATAAGTAGCTGTTTGAGCGAGAATTAATGAGGCTTCTGGCCAGCCGATCATATGGCAGGCCTGCATGGCGGTTGTTGCTAAAACCAAAGCGGTTGGTTGAGCGTTGCCAATATCTTCAGAAGCAAAAATCACTAAACGACGGGCAATAAAAATCGGATCTTCTCCAGCTTTTATCATCCTGGCTAAATAATGAAGAGTAGCATCGGGATTGCTCCCTCGCATTGATTTAATAAATGCGGAAATAGTATCATAGTGCCAGTCGCCTTTTTTATCATAAAAAATTGCCTTTCTTTGGACAGCTTCCTCAGCCACTTTTAAAGTTATTTTTTTAGAAAGAGAAGCGGAAAGTTCAATCGCATTAATGGCTGTTCTTCCGTCGCCGTTAGCATTTTTAGTAATGTGCTCAACAGCTTCTTTTTCAAATTTATGTTTAGGAAAAAATTTAATGGCTCGTTTTGTGATCGTCTCAATTTCTTCTTCGGTTAAAGAGTAAAGAACGTAAATTTGACTTCGAGAAACGAGGGGAGCGATGACTTCAAAGCCGGGGTTTTCCGTTGTAGCTCCGATCAAAGTTATCGTTCCGTCTTCAACATACGGCAAGAAGGCATCTTGTTGAGCTTTGTTAAATCTATGAATTTCGTCAACAAATAAAACGGTCGTTTTCTGAAATAACCCGTAATTCTTTTTCGCTTCGGCGATAATCTTCCTGACCTCGGCCACTCCTCCCCCGGCAACCGCAGAAAAGGGAACAAAGTTAGCTTCAATATATTTGGCAATGATCCGGGCAAGGGTCGTCTTTCCCGTCCCCGGCGGTCCCCAAAAAACCATTGAAATCACTTTTTTATTTTCGATCATTCTTCTAATTGGTTTCCCTTTTCCAACCAGATGTTCTTGTCCTACAAATTCATCAAGTGATTGTGGGCGTAATTGCTCTGCTAAAGGGACATCACCTATTGACATATATTTTTTATGTTATAATATTTATCTAAAAGCGAAGGAGAGACCGTAAGGCTCGAGTTCGCTTTTTTTATTGTCTGTCATTCCCGCGTAGGCGGGAATCCAGACTAAATCTTCCTTTTTGTTTTAATAAAGTAATTATAGACTGGATCCCCCTTCTTCAAGGGGATGACAATCACAATTTAATAAATATAAATATTTAAGAACATTCGTTCACCAATAATCATAAGACAGAATTTTTTGAAAATCAAGGGATAATATAATTGGTATAATATTAAAATGAAAATCATTGATCTTTCTAAAACTTTATATGATCATATGCCGGTTTATCCGGGAGACCCGGACGTCATCATTGAACAGATCCAAACTTTTGATAAGGACGGTTGGAATATGAAAAGAATCCAGATAAATCTACACGATGGAACTCACGTCAATGTTCCTATTCACGGAACGAAAAACGGCAAAAATCTTGATTCATTTAAAATTGATAATTTTTTTGGTAAGTCAGAAATATATAAACCGGGCATGAAATTTTATCATAATAAAGGCGTGATTTTTTCTTCATGTAACATAGATCAGAAAATTGCTGAAGATTTGATAAAGTTTCCGCCAAAATTTATAGGTTTATCTGAAAAGTTTGAGTTTGATATTGCGACTGAAAAACTGCTTTTGGAAAAAGGAATAATTTCTTTTGAAAATTTAACAAATACTGATAAGCTTCCAGAAAAGTTTACTTTTTACGGAGTCCCTCTAAATATAAAAGAAGCCGACGGGTCACCAGTAAGAGCTTTTGCTATTGTTTAATTTGTATTCGGCAACATTAGGCAAGATCTGGCAATATATGGTAAAATAATTCCATGAAAGTTCCCCCAGATTATATAATCACTCCGGAAATATTAAATTTGATTAGTAAAGTTGATACGAACTTAATGTATTTGTTTTCACTTACAATTCCAAAAGAACTTAAACAAAAAATTCAAAGAATTAGTTTGCTGAAAAGTTCTCTGTTTTCCGCTCGTATCGAGGGTAATTCCGCAACGTTAGAAACACTTAATAAAAGCGAAAGTGACAAGGAAAAAAATAAAGAGATTTTTAATATTTTAAAAGCAAATAAGTTTCTTGAAAGAAAAGTAAAAAATAATTTTGAAGTATCTAAAAGATTCATTTATGGGCTACATTCGCTAGTAATGACAGGTGAAGAAGAAAAAACAAAGAATTTTCGGAATGAAATGGGAGCGATTTTCAATCAATCTGGCATTGCTGTTTATCTCTCTCCGCCTCCAACACAAATAAATAGTTTAATTGATCAATTAATTAAATTTATAAATTCAAATATAGAAAAGTTTCCTTTAATATGTGCTTTAGTCTCACATTTAGTATTTGAAAAAATTCACCCGTTTATCGATGGTAATGGGCGGGTAGGTCGGCTATTAATTTTTTCTATTTTAAAAGCAAAAGGCTACGGCGAAGGTTATTTAATTTCTTTTGAAAAATACTTAGAGGAGAATAAAAGCGACTACTATTATTATTTAGATCAAGGATACAAAAATACAGAAGACTATTTAGTTTTTATGTTGAATGCATTTTTGAAGGAATCGGAGGAATTGAAAAAACAAATAGAATCAGCTCAAAACGGAAACGAAAATTTATTGCCACCACGCCAGGAAGAGATTTATTTAATAATCAAAGAACACAAGATTGTTTCTTTTGATAATATCCGACGAAGGTTTTTAAAAGTCCCCGAGCGGACTTTAAGATATGACCTGAAAAAGTTGATTGATAAGGGTCTGACTATTAAAATCGGGCAAACGAAGGGAAGCTACTACAGAATGAAATAATACTAAAATACTTCGATGTATCGATACATCGAAGGTTATTTTTTTGTGGGTGGTTTTAAGAATTTTACAATTCCGTTTATAGCGTCAACTTCTACATAATCTCCATCTCTTAAAATATGAGTGGCAAATCGAGTTCCAGTGATACATGGTTTTTGTAATTCTCTGGCAAGAATAGCGGCGTGACAAAGGACTCCGCCTTCGTTGGTGACAATAGCCGCCGCCTTCTTCATGGCTGGAAGAAAGTCGGGAATAGTCATTGAGGAAACAAGAATTTCTCCTTTTCTAAATTCTTCTATCTGTTTATGCCCCATGACTCTACGGACAAATCCTCTAGCAACTCCCATTTGAGCAACTCTACCTTGTAAAACCGCTGAATCAAATTTTTTTATCTTGAATTTTATTTTAAATATTTTTTCAATATCAGTTCGATTTTTAGCAACAAGTAACTGATTATTTCCAAAGAAATATCCTTCATCTCTTTTGATCAGTTCTTCTTTTGATGGAAATTTGCCAGTTAAAATTTCTTGAGTCGATAAAACTGAAGTCAGTTCACCAAAATCAGGATAAATTTTTATTAATGACTTTCTGATAACAGTATCAGATGAATTGCATAATTTATCAGTAAGAGACCTTACTTTTTCAAGTTCTTTTAAATCTAAGTCCTTGACTTTATCTTCATCCATCTGAAAAAACCACCACATTGCCTCAAACCACGGATAGCCTTCTTCAAGTTCCTTTAAAAATCTTTTCAATTCCGGTAAAGAAATAGCTTTTTCTTTTTCGTAAATTGGTCTGATAAATTTTAGTTTTTCTAAAACAGTTTTTTCAATTTTCTTTAAAAAGCTTTTATCTTGATGGGCAAGTTTTGACAAAAGTTCGCACACCCAATCAACTCCTTGTAGATCGTAATTAAACCGAATAGTATCATCAAATCTTTCAGTAATTATATAGGGAAGGTAAGGTTGTTTTAGATTTGTCCAACCTTTGGGGTTTGTGCTTTCTCCTCTAACCCAAGCTTCAACCGAAGGCAAACAGAAATCTCTCGCAAACAATTTTTCGTAAATGTGAAGTTGTTTCATCAAAACTATTTTAACAAATTATATTCGTTTAATGAATGTATTAATATATCAATAGATTGATACATATATGAATGAGTCAAAAAATCTTGAAAAGCAAGTAGTAATAATTGATATACTTATAAAGTTAGCTATTATATTTTCTTATGCAGTTTCTTGTAATCGGTAAGGATGGAAAAGATGAAAAAGCTTCTGCGCGAAGATTGGCAGTTCGGGAAGCACATCTTGCTCTGGGAGATAAAATGGAAGCATCTGGCAAAAGGTGGTACGGTTGCGTGATGTTGGATGATGACGGAAAAATGACCGGCTCAATGGCAGTATTGGATTTTCCGTCGGAAAAAGAACTGCAGGAATACCTAAAAAAAGAGCCGTATATGATTGGTAAAGTATGGCAGACCGTTGAAGTGTCTAAATGTAATGTTAAAAAACCCTGGAAATTTAACCGTCCGCAGTCTTTTTTTGAAGAAAGAATAAAAACAAAATAAATTTTCACTACATTATAACATTAAAATGTAGTATTTAGCTTCAAAAAATCATAAAAGGCCCATCTTCTGTTTTACTTCCTTTACAGTTTCTCTGGCAATTTTTCGGGCGCGTTCGGCGCCGTCGCGGATTACTTCGTCAACATATTTTGTGTCCTCAGCAATTTCAGCTCGTCTTTCCTGGAAAGATTTCAGCTCAGCATAAATTGCTTCGGCGATAGCGTCCTTAAGTTTTACGAACTGCAAAGTTCCGGCATTAAATTCTTTTTTATAATTTTCAACCTCGGCCGGAATAAATAAATTGGCAAATGTGAAAAGTGATTTTAGACCTGGTGACATTTCACCGCCGGCTGTTGTTGCTGTCGGTACCGATCTAATTTTTTTCTTAATTTCTTCAAGTGAATCTGTTAAGTTAATAAAACTATTGATAACAGTTTTGCTCATTTTCCCTTCTCCGGTGAGTGACGGAATATATTCTCCTTTAGTTGCGAATCTGACCGGTTCAGGAAAATCTGTTCCGTAAATTTGATTCATCTTTCTTGCAATTTCCCGAGCAACTTCCAAATGAGGTTCTTGGTCAATTCCGACCGGCACAAGTCCAGCTTTATAAATCAGAATATCTGATGCCATAAGAGCTGGATAGTTTAATAAAGCTAAGGTAGCATATTGAGGATATTGAGTAACCTTTTCCTTAAACGTTGGCAAGTGTTGCATCCTGGCAATCGTGATGACCGAAGAAAACAGAAAAGCTAACTCAAGATGTTCGTTGACCTCCGCTTGTTGAAAAATAATTGATTTTTTCGGGTCAAGACCAGCGGCTAAATAATCAATCAAAACTTCTCTTCGATTTACTCTTAATTCCTCGATTTTATATGGAGTGGTTATCGTATGAACGTCGGCGACCATAAAAAGAGTTTCATATTTATTATTATTTTGCAGTTCGATCATTCCCTTAATGGCGCCAAGATAGTTTCCTAAATGTAACCTTCCCGTCGCCCTGATACCAGATAGAACTCTATTGACAGTTTTAAAATCATTTTTGACTTCTTCTATCTCAGATGTAATATCAACAACCTGAACATCGGGAAGTTTTTTTAGGTCTTCTGATAGACACTGAAAGGTACTGGTTAAGCTACCAGTTCCTCCCAAAATAGTTTTCTTTTCGAAGACTTTTTTATCAATATAGGTTTTGATACCAGGAACATAAAATCTAGCTGTTCCAATTTCAAGGCCGGTTACCTGTTTAAATTCTTCCGGGGTTGCGATTCTCAGAGTCGTAACGTCCAATAACTTCCTTATTTTTTTGAATGAAATTTTGGTGACGTCACGTCTGAGAACAGCAATAAATTTATCATCGGCTTTCATGATCAGGGTTGCCACACTGTCATTAAGCGTATATCCAAGCTCAGCCACTACTTCAGCCGCTTCAACTAAAGAAGAGTGCTCAAGGACCTTATTTTTAATTCCCATCCCGGCCATTTTTTTTGAATAGTCGAGAGATATTTGATCAATCATATTTATTTATTATAATAAACTTTTAACTTTTATTGATAACCAAAATACTAATGACAATTAAAGATCCTCCAACGATTTGATTTATAGATAAGCTTTCATGCAAAATCAGGTTTGAAAGAATAATACTACTTAAGGGTGAAACAGCAGTAAATATTCCGGTGGTTGATGCTGAAACCCTTTTCATTCCATTAAAAAATAAAATAAAGGCGACCACTGATAGAATAACTCCGTAGTAAATAATTGTTAAAAAGTTGAAAGCGCTTAAATGTATGACTGTATTTATAAAATTTGAGTTTAGGATAAAGGGGAAAAACATAATTGTGCTGAAAAAAGTTATTAAAGCTGACTGATGGATTGGGTCAAAATCTTTTGGTAAAAATTTTGACAAAATAATAAAGAATGATTCTGATAATACACTCAGAAATATCAAAATCTCTCCAAAAATAAAATTATTTGTTGTGGATTTAAAATTACTGGCATTGGCTGTAACCAACAATAATCCAAATACAGATAAGATAATTCCAAAATCTTTTTTAAAAGTAAGTTTTTCTTTTAAGATCAAAAATGAAATTATTGCTATGGTTGCAGGCGTCAGGCTGGTAATTATGCCTGCTTGGGAACCTGAAACGAATTTTAAACCGTTTAATAAAAGTATTCGATACATGAAAGTACCAAAAAAAGCTTGAAATAAGATTATAAAAAAAACATTTACTGGAATTCTAAAAATATTTTTCTTCTTGGACAATATAAATAAATAAACAACAGAAGCAGCAAAAAGACTAATAAATGAAATATGAAATATTGAAATCGAAGATAAGAATTTACCGACGATAACAATGCTTCCGACAAAAAACATTGATAGGGCTAATTGAAGATAGGGTATTAATAAATTGTTTTTCATAAATGTTAGGTCACTATAACTGGACCCCCGCCTTCGCGGGGGTGACAAGATCACCTATAATTTTTTTAATATTTTGTTGAACATCTTTTTTATCTGATTTATTAATGACATTAATTATTGCGCTACCTACAACGGAAATATCGGCGTAGGGACTGAGTTTTTCAAAATGTTCCCGTTTGGAAATTCCAAAGCCGACGGCAATTGGAATTTTAAAGAATTTGCGAACATTTTTTAGTTTTCCAATTA
>CAYHOJ010000005.1:0-26141 GCA_964358305.1 uncultured Gammaproteobacteria bacterium
TTTTTATATGAAATCCTTCCTTTGCCGTACTCATCATAAAATTATATTTTTCGTCTAGAAATTTAAATTTATTTTGATAAACATAGTAGTTGAGAATAATCTGGTCAGGGCCAAAAGCCTCTTTATTTCTAATAAGTTTTTCCATAAGATTACATAAAACAATAAATTTCTTGGCAGGGGCAAAGATAACTCCGGCGTTAATAACTGTCTTGTCTTTGACTATTTTCCAGATTTTTGCCTTAATTTTTTTTTCAAAATTATCAAAAATAAACCATTCGAAAAAAAGAACTTCCATGCCTAGTGGAACGACTCGAAAAGTATTTTTATCTTTATTAAAAACGTGGGCAATATCTTCCTGAAAAATAGTATCCCCGCCGTCTATAAAAAGAATTTGATCATATTTGTTTTTACTCAAAAACTTTCCGGCGTCAAAAAATCTTTTGTTAACGATATGATATTTTTTTACTCCTTTAAATAGGATAACTTTTTCGTTGAGCAGGAATGTTTTTTGTAATTTACTCAGTCCATAGTCAATAACCACAATATCGATGTTTTTTAGATCAACATTTTCTTTTAATGACTGAAACCAATGATCGACTAAAAAATCTCCATATTTTTCGTTTGAACAGGTAATAATGACATTTTTTAGCATTTATTATTTGTATTTTTTAACAAAAAATTGAAATAAATCTCCTTTTTCTTCAAAATTTTTCCAAAGGCTGTAGCTTGGAGAGGCGGTAGATAGAAGACAGACGGTATTTGCCGGAGTATTATCATACGCAAATTTTATCGCCTCCTCCATACCTTCGGTTTTTAGAAATTTAATTCCGTCAGCTTTTTTTAATAATTCAAATATTTTTTTCCCGCTGTCCGGGAATAAAACTATATTAGGAATTTTCTTATCAATAATTACTCGAGATAGTTCATCAAAATCATAACCCCGATCAAGCCCACCCAAAAAAATTGTGCCAATTTTTGAAAAACTATTAATCGCACAAATTGTTGATTCGGGCGTGGTTGAAATTGCATCGTCATAAAAAATAATTTCTTTAAATTTACCGACCAACTGTAGTCGGTGCGGCAAGGGTTTAAATTTTTTAACAGCTTCGACTATTATGCTGTCATCAACCCCCAATAAGTGAGCTACTGTAACGGCGGCTTTTACATTTTCTTTATTATGTTTCCCTATCAATGGAATATCTTTGTCTCTTATTGGTATATTTTGCTCGAACGAAATTTTCTTACAGATTGAATTTGCAGCCCATGATTTTAATTCACTGAATTTGGGATTATAGATAAAATAATCATCAGCCGTCGCCCGGGCAATGATATTTTTTTTAGCGTTATAATATTTCTTGACGTCGCCATGATAATCCATATGTTCTGGAAAAAGATCCAATATAACAGAGACATGAGGGGAGTATTCAATATCATCTAATTGATAGCTGGAAAACTCGCAAACAAAAATATCGTCCCGACCGATTTCTTTCAACAGCGTGTCCAACATTGGCCGACCGATGTTGCCAATCAAATGAACCGTCTTGCCGGAGGCCTTAAGAATTGAATAAATTAAACTGACCGTAGTGCTTTTGCCTTTAGTGCCCGTCACTCCAATGACGACATTATTGATATTTGCCAAAAAAATATTAGTGGCCGTTGTATAAGGTCTAGTAATTAAGTTTTTGGGAATTCCCGGAGAGCGGATTACCAAGTCATAGTTTTTTTGTTCGTCAAGATAGTGAGCATCGTATTTTTTGTCAGCAATTCCGATTTCGGCCATAGGTACAAATTTTTTTAAAAATCGCTCCGTTGCTTGCCCTTCCTTACCATAGCCTAAGATAAGAATTTTTTTATATTTTATTAGTTCATTGAGTGTCATAAGATTTTAGAAACGTCAAATTCACCTTTACTTTTAATCATCTCAAAAGCTTCAATCGATTCTTCAAATGTTCCAACGCAGTCAAAAGGTTTCATTTTGCCTTTTCCAATTAAATCTTGAAATAAAGGAATTAATTGAGGATCATCAAGTAAGTTTTTATCAAAAATTTTTACAACTTCATCTTTAGACAGATAGGCCGCTAAAATAATAAAAACAAAAGCACATTTGGCGCATTCTCCGCACCATCTTTTTTGATTGACGTTTGTTTTTATTTTAAAATTCTTGTTACAGCTCGAAAAAACAGGGAAATATTTCTTGTGAGAAGAAAACATTTTGGCGATCTCCATTTCCGAATAGGGCCGAAGATTGGAACATAAATTTATACTTGAAGTAATATACTGACTAACATATTCCTGGAAAAGTTTTTCAAACTCTTCCGATTTGCTCCATTGGTGATTAATCTCGACCCCTAAATAATTGACGTTGCCAAAATTAGCGCTCTTTCCGTTGGGGATAATAATTGAAGAGTAGTTATATATTACTGCCAATAATAGCGCAATAAAACTATAAATGGCTGTAATTGGAATATGGCCGTTATAAGCTGACTTCAAATCAAACAGTTGGAAATCTAACTGTCTTTTGACGATTAAATAATTAATTTCCATTATTTTTGCTACGTCAATTTGGATTTGTGGAGGAATATTTTGTGAATCGAGAATAAATCCGGCAATTTCTTTTTTTTGCTCCTTTAAAATTTCAACGCTAACAATCGAATCCTTGCCACCTCCTATTCCAACTAAAAATCTGTTTTTTTTAGCCTCATCCAACTGACGCAGTTGTACGGGCGGCGTGTCAATGTATGGAAAATTAATCAAACCCCTAAAATCAATTTTATTTTTGTAGAAAAATTCTCCCAATCCTTTTGTGTAGACAGTATTCCAAAAGTCAGCTTGAGCTTTGGATAGAGCATAGGGTAGAGTAATTTTTTTTGGACAGAACATCTTGAAATAAGTTATTCCAAGAATAAGATGAAGATTATCTAAGACGTTTTTGAGCAAAACTGAATTGACGGAAAAGGGGATTGGTGAAGGTAGAATAATTTTTTCAGTAAAATATAAACTTTTAGTTTTATAGTTAAAATCAACTGTTTTTTTATCTGGCTGTATCTCGTAAGATACAAATTTAAAAACATCATCCTTTTGTATCATAGGTTTAGTCTATATTTTAGCAGATCAGCTGTTTTTCTATCTCAGTTAGTAATTTACCTATTCCATAATCAGTTGTCACGGAAATATATTTAGGTGTATGAGCAGCATAGGTTTTATTAATTTTTTTTAACAGCTCTTCTCCATTTCCTAAGAAAGCATCTATCTTATTAAAGACATAAATTATTTTTTTAGAATGAACTTTAAGTTCTCTTAAAATATTATTTACAATACTTATTTTTTGGTCCATTTCCGAATCTTTAATATCGATGACGTGCAAAATTATATCAGCGTTTATCGACTCAAGTAGCGTTGATTTGAATGAATCAATCAATGAGGGTGGTAAATCTTTGATGAAACCGATTGTGTCAGAGATCGTCACTTCTTTTTTAAGCACAGGAAGATAAAGCTTTCCGGTGACACTATCTAAAGTCACAAAGAGAGCATTCTCAACAGTTTTGTTACGTTTTGTCAGATAATTAAATAAAGAAGTTTTCCCGGCGTTAGTATAGCCGACGATTGAAATGCTTTGAATATGATTAAATTTTCTTCTCTCAATTTGCAGTTGATGTTGGAGAGCTAATTTATTTAATTCATCTTTTTTTAATCGTATTTGAGTTCGGAAATGACGCTTCATTATCTCAATATTGGTTTCACCCTGGCCTTTTGTGTTAGTTCCGCCGCCCCCTTGACGGGAAAAATAATTTTCACCCAGCCCATAAATTCGAGGCCCCATATGATGCATTCTGGCCAGTTCTATCTGTAGTTTAGCTTCGGCGGTGTGGGCATGTTTATCAAATATATTTAATATTAAATCAAACCGGTCCCAGACTTGAATATCAGGATGATCATTCCATAAATATTGAGTGAGATTAAATAATACGCTTGGATTAACGATGGCGTTAACTACCACGATATCAATTTTTTGTTTGTTAACAATACCTATGAGTTCTTCTACCTTACCTTTACCAATAAATGTTGCTTTATCAGGACGGGTCCGATGTTGGATAATATCGACTACATCAATGCCGTGATATGTTGAGGCCAAAGATTTTATCTCTTCAAGATTTTTTGTTGCCTCTTCCATTTTTTGATAAGGATTGACTACATCGACGATGACGACTCTTTTTAGTTTTGACATTAGATACCTTAATTATAATCTAAGGGCTCGTTTGTTAATAACATATATTGTTATTAACAATTACGGCCCTTTGTGCTGCATCTCCTATGAAATAGGAAGTCATATTGTTAATGGATGCGGCCTAATCGTTTCTGACTAATCATGAGTATGATGAAGGCAGTAAATGCCATAAGACTTCCATAAAAAAAAGTGGCCTGAGGACCTACCAATTGCCATAAAAATCCTCCAACTATTGATGCCAGGAATGTGCCGATAGCATTGAGACTGTAATAGGCGCCAAAGTAAGATCCTGATTCTTTTTTTTGGATAAATTCAGAAAGATATGCTTTGGAAATTCCGTCAGTGGCCGCTATATAAACGCCATAGACGGGAAAAAGAAACCAGAGGAAGAAAGGGGATTTTACCAAACCGAAGAAAAGATATACAAGAGAAAAAACCAGCAGGCCGCCGGCAAATACTTTTTTTGCACCAAATTTATCAGCTAAAATTCCCGCCGGCGTTGCAAAAATAGTTTGAGAAATATTATAGAGAACATACATCAACACAACCATGCTAGTTGTCAGTCCTAAATTTTTTGCATTCAGTAATAAAAATGCGTCAGAACTATTTCCGGCCGCAAATATGAAACTTATAAGCATAAAAAGTTTGAGTTTTGAATCCATATTTCTAAAACTTATTTTTACAAATTTCTTTTTTTCCTGAGTGGATGCTGCCTTTTTTTCCTTAACAAAAATGACCAGGAGAACTATAGCTATCACGGCGGGAATAACGGCTACAAAAAAAGCTTGTCTGACGTTATCTTTTAGGAAATATAAGATGATTAATGCGAGTAGAGGACCAAATACGGCGCCTAAACTATCAAACGCCCGATGAAACCCAAAGATATAACCTTTATTTTCCGGTGTTGTATTTTCTAGAAGTAAGCTGTCTCTCGGAGCGGTTCTTAAACCCTTTCCTAATCGATCTACAATACGGGCGAATAAAACCATTGGCCATCCAAAAGCCAGACCAATTAATATTTTTGAAATTGCGGCGAATGAGTAACCGATGGTCACAAATATTTTGCGCTTTTGTAAATAGTCGGAATAGACCCCAAAAATATATTTAGAAATACTTGCCAACGCTTCAACAAAACCTTCAATAAATCCAACGATAGGAATGGAAGTGTGGAGAACGGTTGTGAGAAAGATAGGGATGATGGGGTAAATCATCTCTGACGCCATGTCATTAAAGAAGCTGACCATTCCCAACATCACAACGGTAAAAGGAAGTTTTTTAGGTTTATTGTTCATGATTTTGATATGAAATTATAACAGGAAGATTTAAATAGGTGCGACGTTAGAACTTTTTATTTTTGATTAAAAATATTTATATATTCCTTATATATATACGACTGTCCGTATGTTTTGTCTTTATCTTTATCTGTTAGAATACCCATTTCTTTAAATCTCTCAATAAGCACTCCTACGCCTTGACGTGTAAAACCTGTCCATTCTTGTAAAAGATTTACATTCACAACTGGTTGACCATAAAGTTTTGGCAAAATAAGAGTGGCGCTTTCTGCGGCACGTTTTCCTAGTGAAGTAATTTTTAAAATATCGTGTTCACGTAATTTTATTATCTTGTCTGCAATATCAACTGCCTCTTGTGAAATTTCTATCACTCCATCTAAAAAAAAGTCCATCCAATCTTGAACTTTACCATGATGGTAACCTAAAAGCTTTTCATAATATAACTCCCGATGTTTTTTGAAAAATGAAGATAAAAATAGTACCGGTTTTTCTAAATACTCTTCTTTCCAAAGATAAAAATTGATAAACATTCTACCCGTTCTTCCGTTACCGTCCAAAAACGGATGAATTGTTTCAAATTGTGCATGTAAAATACCCGATTTTATCACTGGAGGAACGTCGTCCTTAGCATGTATAAATAGTTCGAAGTCACTTAATGCTTTATTCATCTCCTCTATTGGCGGAGGTACAAATCTTGCATTATCAGGTTTTGTACCACCAATCCAATTTTGACTACGTCGAAATTCCCCGGGATCAGAAAAATGACTAGCTCTTGCTTTATTCATAAGTTCTTTATGAAGTTCTTTTATAAATCTTAAAGACATAGGAAAATTTTCTGAAGTAACACGGCGTATTCCATAATTTAATGCTTTTATATAGTGGAGAATATCGTCAACATCTTCAGGAATATTGGTCATGCTGCCTGTTTTGGCCGCTATAGCATCAATCATGGTCGCTCTCGTTCCTTCAATTTGACTTGAAGAAGCGGCATCTTTATTTAAATACATAAGCAAGAAAAAATCCGAATCAGGTAAATTTTTAGTAACTCCATCTAGTTTTCCAAGAAGTTGAGTAGCCTTGCTATTTTTTTTAATTATTTTAGTATCAAATAAAAAGCCGCCTTTTGGAGGAAAAGGGTGGAGAATAAATGCACGGAACCCAGACGGTTGCTGTCTGTATTTACCTATGATATTGGTTATCATACTTTGTTTACATCTTTTCTAACATATCAACAAAGTATACTACTTTGTTTACATCTTGTCAATCAACATCAACGCTTCCTTCACCCTTCTTTACTCTAAAAAGTTGAGCGAATCTTTTACCGACTAGTTCTCCTTGGGAAACTTTTGTTTATAAAAACATTTTATCACTTTTCCAGAATTTTAGGTTATAATTTGTTGATACCAGAGGTACCCAAGTGGCCAACGGGGAGAGACTGTAAATCTCTTGGGTTTTCCCTTCGAAGGTTCGAATCCTTCCCTCTGGACTTATATGATTTAGAGCTTTATGACAATCTAATCTAACACAAAACATCTCCGCATTTAAGCCTTATTACTTCTATTAATGTAAACCAAATTTGGATAGTTTGAATATATTAATATTTTATATAAGCAACTGCTATTAGTAAAAATCCAAATAATACTACCACAAGACCTGAAAGTAGAAAGAAAATGAACCCTTGGCCAAAATTAGAGATTATATCTTGATATTGACTATAATTTGAATCAGCTACCTTGAAATATGAATTTAGATATTTTTTCATAATAAAATCACTTAGTAAATCAATCGAAATTGGAACTATTGTTAATAAATTCGGATTTAGATTAACATCAAATACGTTATATTGACGCATGTCTTTCATAAACATATTAACAACCTCAAGAAACTTGTATCCTAATGAACTGATTAAAAACGTATAAAAAATTAATAAGATAAAACCGAAGTAAACTTTCAATCCCTTTTCGCCGTTTTTAAAAAGCTTAAACAAATTTTTAATAATAGACCATATTAATAAAATTACTATTGGAGTTGTAAGAAGCTGAATATTTTTCATAATATAAGCTTAACAATTATAGAAGAAAAATTTAAGCTTTTTGCGCATAAAAAATTCTAACATCCTCCACGAGTCTGGAATTTGTATAGGCGAAGCGAAAAAATGATATTTTAGATCTTCATATCAACATAAAAAGGTTCGAACTTCGCATGATATAATTATAAAATGAAAGTATTTAAAAACGGTTTGTTAACAGGATTGGTTCTTCAGATGGCAATTGGTCCCGTCTTTTTCTTCATTGTTAATCTAACATTACAGAAAACTATTTTTGATGGTTTTTCCGGTGTTATAGGAGTAACTTTAGCTGATTACTTTTATATCATCATGGCTATCGTTGGTATCGGCAAATTATTTGGACACAAGAAAATAAAAAAAGCTTTTGGAGTAATCAGTTCAATAGTTCTTGTGATGTTTGGTTTGATAATGATAAAAGAAATAATGAAAAGTAATATACAAACAAATGCCATTATTAATTCTTCAAGTGTCTTTTCAAGCTTTATTTCAGTTTTTCTCTTGACGATTTCTAGTCCTTTAACAATTGTTATGTGGACGAGTCTTTTTGCCGCAAAAACTATTGAATATAACTACACAAAAAAAGAATTATTTATTTTTGGATTTTCAACTGGTTTGGCTACTTTTATTTTTATGGGATTATCTGTAATCTTATTTTCTTTGATAAAAGGAGCTATCCCGATTATATTAATTCAAATACTGAATGGAATCGTTGGTTGTTTACTTATTGGATATGGAATAATACGTTTAGTTAAGATAATAAAAAAATAAATATTCTATATTTGTGCGTAAAAAGTTCTAACGACTTCACCTATAAATATGAAATTTACAGCGTAAACCATCAGTCTGGACTATTTGATATAATTTCTTAATGATTATCACAAAAAGCCTACCATACTCAGAAGAAGAGATAAAAAAACTCCGTGAATTGTTTGATGTCTACATTAAAACGGTTATTGATATAAAGAGAAAAATTTGTTCAGCAGGATGTGACAGACATTTTGATGGTGAAAAAATTTTATTAGAGCAAGGGTCTGAACAGGAAGATCTTTGGGGAGGTGGTATTGATTTAGAAACAAAAGTTACCGATTGCAATTCAATGATTAATATTAGGCCTCAACAGAATAATGCGAGCAATGAAATACAAGATGCGACTTTGAGACAAGTATTTGATAAATTAATGAAGAGTTTTTTTACGGTTATCTATGGAAAATAAATATATACTGGAATCACTGGCCAGCGATTTAAAACGAGTTGCTTTGGGATTACATCGAGGATCAAATGTGATGGCGCAACGTTTTTTGGATGAGGCGCTAAAAAGAAAAAATGAAGTTGAAATAAAAATAGTTGCGCCTTACATCAAACAAATTCTTACTCGCTTAGATAATAATATCAATGCTGAAAACGCACTCATGTTCAGTACACTTATTCAAAATTATACGCAGCATAAAAAGTTCTAACGTCCTCACTTCGACTCGTTACACTCGCTCAGTATAAACCACCAGTCTGGACGATTTGACTATATAAATTAAATAGCCTAAGAAAAGATAAATAATTTCTTGAATCGGTTTAAAACTATTTGGATTATTGAACTTATACCTAAAATTAATAAAAAGAAAGTAAACCAGTAATTGGTTTTTAAATTAAGCCAATTTAAAGAGTACATTACTAAAATATGTATAAAAAATAAAGAATAGGAATTTATGCTTAAAAAATAGAGGAATCGATCAAAATAAAAATAAGAAAAAACATTTTTTTGAGATAACCAAAAAATGACAATAATTGAAAAAAATCCGTATGAGAGGTGGTAGAGAGTCGGGGGGTATTTATTTTCAAATTGCGTTAGATTATGACCGATTCTAATTTCAATTAACCTTAAAATAAAAAAAATTATCATAAAACCAATTGCTGTTGAGAATAATTTTTTCCAATTTTTTTCATTTTTTATAAAAAAAATAGTAAAAAATATTAAAGTAGACCAAGGTAGCCACATTATTAAACGATAGTTCATTGGTGAAAAAATAAAATAAATAGAGGAAGTAACGCTCAATAAAAAAAATCCATAAAAAAAGTATTTATATTTTTCAAGCCAAAAAATCAGAGGCATCAAGAAAGTAAGATAGGCAAAAAGTAACACAAGCCAATTGAAACGAAGTCCTCCATATAAAAATACATTTGCCATTAGCTGATCAAAATTAAAAAAACTTTTTTTATCAAACCAATAAAGGAGAATATAAAAAAAGAACAAGAAAACATAATAAGGTATCAATAATCTTGAAAATCTTTTCTTTAGATAAGATAAAAATGAAAATTTATCTAATTTTTTTGGGTTTTTAAAATAGATATAAAAGGAGCAGAATAAAAAAACCGGTACAGCCCATTGACTGTAGTCCCATATATAAAATGAAAATTTATCACTAAAAAAATATGAAATCGCATGAATAATCATCATAGTAAACATAGCTAGCCCACGAAGATTATCAATAGATTTATCTCTTTCCATTTATTTCCTTTATTTTAACATCAACTTTATTTTTCTGTATACTGATTTTATGAACGGAAAGGTTTCAATAATTGGCGGTGGACACGTTGGAATGAGCGCCGCTTTTGCTATGCTACTCAAAAATACGGTCCGTGAATTAGTTCTTTTTGACCGTGACACTGAAAAGATGAGAGGAGAACAGCTTGAATTTCAACATAGTCTAACTTTCTTAGGAACAACTAAAATTGTAGCTGCAGAGTCGCTCAGCGACTTAAAAGATAGCGATGTAATTGTTTTTACTGCTGGTAGAGCCCAGCTTCCTGGCGAATCAAGACTTAATCTGGTAAAAAGCAATTTGGAAGTGATTAAAACAATCCTTCCTGACGTCGTTAAACACTCGCCAAACAGTGTGATTATTATAGTGACAAACCCAGTTGATATCCTGACCTATCAAGCCGGTAAGCTTTTGAAACTTCCTCAAGGAAAAATATTTGGCAGCGGTACAAGTCTGGACTCAGCCCGTTTTAGATTTCATCTATCAGAATTCTTAGGGATCAATCCAAAAAATATTCATGCTTATGTACTGGGCGAACATGGAGACAGTTCTTTTCCAACGCTTTCGCACGCCAATATTGGAGGACAGCCTATGTCAACAATGAAAGATTTTTCTTCAAAAAAAATTCAAGAAGCCTTTTTAAAAGCTAGAACTGCCGCCGGAACGATCATTGCTGCCAAGGGGTCAACTTATTATGCGATCGGCGTCGTCATCAATCAACTGGTGGATGCGGTTTTGAGAGACACAAAACGGGTCTATCCTGTTTCAGTTCCGTTGATGGGACAATACGGTTATAGCGATGTATCAATCAGTGTTCCTTGCGTCATCGGGAAAAATGGCGTGGAAAAAATTCTTGAAGTACCATTATCCGATGAAGAAAAAAAACTAATGGACAGGTCAGTAAAAATATTAAAAGAGATTGTTATTTAACTAAAAAAACTCTTCAAAGCTTTACTTAAACATAATGCTTTTGTCATCCCCGTGAAGACGGGGATCCAGTCTACAATCACTTCTTTTTTACGAATTTACAGTCTTTGACAAATTATTTTTTTGGAAAGTAGTGGAACGATTCATCGTTCCATAATAATTCATTAAGTTGATTATTATAGTGTGATAAATCACACAACTACTAAAAAATACAAATTTGACTTTTAGTAGTAGTAGTAAGCTTTCATATAGTTAATTCTCAAAGGAGGTGATTAAAAAAATGACAGAAATAATAAGCCAACCGACAGCACCTAAGGTCCCTTATCCTTGGACTAAAGTTAGTCTAGATCATTTAGAAAAAACGGCAGATAGTCTGAAACGATATACAGAAAAAAGGAAAGCAGAAGAAGCCAAAAAAAAGAAGGGAAAATAAAAATCAAAATATTTTTTTGAATTTAGTTTTATTTCATAACCACCGTAATCTCTCCCTTATAGTCCCTTTTGATCAGTTCACTAATCGGCCCGCGAATAATTTCCTCAAACTTCTTTGTCATCTCCCGGCAGATGACAACTTCAACATCAAACTTCGATGTATCGATACATCGAAGTGTTTCTTTAATTCGGAGAGGGGATTCGTAAAATACAAAAACCGTGTCAGGAAAAATAGTTTTTATCTGTTTCAATCTATTGATTAATTGAAGCAACTGTGATTCTTTTTTGGGAAAGAAGCCCAGAAACATATGTTCCTGAGGATTAAAACCTGAATAGACTAAAGCTGTTGTTGCCGCTGATGGACCGGGGATAACAGTGATAGGAAGATTTCGTTGAATGCAACTTTTTACCAGCAAATAGCCAGGGTCGGAAACGAGGGGAGTGCCGGCTTCAGAAACCAAGGAAATGTTTTTTCCTTCTTTTAACAAATCAATGATTTCCGGCAGTTTTTGAAACTCTTTTTCTTTGTAATATGACCAGACAGTTGAACAAACAACAGGTATGTTAAAACGTTTTTTAACAGCATCAAGCAAAATTTGAGCCGAGCGGGTATCCTCGGCCAAAATAATATCGGAGGCGGCTAAAGTTTTTGCTTGACGGATAGATAGGTCATCGAGATTGCCGATGGGAGTTGAAACTACGTATAGCATATATTTAAGTCAAAATTTAAAAGCAAAACTTTGTCATTCCCGCGAAGGCGGGAATCCAGACTAAAATCACCATATAAAAATGTAATTATCGACTGGATCCCCTCCTACGAGGGGATGACAGCTTTTATTTTTTTAATATTTTTTTTCCAACTTCAAATATTATTGGAATCAAGGATATTAAAACTACGCCAAAAATTACAAGAGAAAAATTTTCTTTAACGAGCTTAATGTTGCCAAAAAAATACCCGGCGAATGTAGCAATGGCTACCCATAAAAGTCCACCAATTACGTTGTAAGAAAAAAATTGTTGATATTTCATTCTTCCCACGCCGGCCACAAATGGGGCAAAGGTACGGATAAACGGCATAAAACGAGCTAATATTATGGTTTTACCACCATGTTTATGAAAGAATTTTTGGGTTTCCTCAATATGACTTTCATCAATTGGAATTTTAGGATGAGCTACGATTTTTTTGCCGAAAAAATATCCTATCCAATAGTTTGCCGTATCACCAAGAATTGCGCCCACGGCCAGAAGTAAAAACAATAACCAAATATTCAATGAACCTAAGGCGGCAAAAGCACCGGCGGCAAAAAGCAGTGAATCGCCAGGTAAAAACGGCGTAAAGACCAGTCCGGTTTCCATAAAGATAATAAGAAATAAAATTATGTAGGTGGCAATTCCGTAGTTAGAAATAATAGTCCCCAAATGCACGTCAATATGAATGATAAAGTCAATCAAGAATTTAATGATATCCATAGCTGTCATTATTCCACACGCAAGACCTCATTTCAACTTGACAAAAAAATAAAGACCGATATAATGGCATAAATCGTACATATAACATATGTCAAAACTAATAAATATCGATCAATCCTCCGCAAGGTATCTACATAAATTTTCTACTAAAACACCAAGCAACGAATCACGATTAAAAATTGTTAATTTTTAAAAATGGCATTTGAAAAAAAGGTAGCTGTACGAAAAGGATTACCCCCCGGTGTGTTTGATGGTTTAATGGGTTCAGCTAATTTATCTGCTCCATATTTTTTAGAGGAAACTGAAGTTTTCCAAAAACCCATTGATTCTACTGCGGAAAAAATGAGGCATGATTATCAGATGAATGGCAGATTTGTAAAAGAACTTAAAGCAAAAGAAGGTTTTTCAGATGAGGTTATGGATTGGAAATTTGAACAATTCACCGAAATTAAAATTGTTCGTCCTAAATCTGGAAGATCAATAGTTAGTTCTAGTGCAGAACCATTAGCAATAGGCGTGGGAGCACATTTACCGACAAACTCTTCCCAAGCCACACAACAAGAAATACGATATGAACTTGCAAATCCTTATCCGGAATTTGAAGATTGGCCGGAACCAGAAGGTCCTTCACCTCTTCAAACAATGATTGCCCAAGCAAAAAAAGATCCCGAAGCTAATCTTTTTGGTGGTGGTTTACCCCCTGTAGAGTTAATCGTTTCGTTTCATAAAAACGTATTTATACCTGCTTTTAATGCAACTATGAGTTGGAGTGATTATGATATTAATCTTATTCACAATTATCCAGATGCGGGTGCTGCCCCAGAACATAGAAATTTAGTTATAGATAATTTTTTAGGAGAAAAAGAACGAGTTACAATCAGAAAAAATTTTACTAGAGAAAAACAATCCGATGGTTTATTTTTTACTTATGGTTCCCAGGAGGCACTTTCCTACATGCTTGGAGCGTTAGCTGACAAAAATAACGCTACTGCAGAAAATCCCGTAGAACTAGTTGTAACAGATCCAACCTACCCAGGTCTTTTGATGGCTGCTGATAAATTTTTAAAAAAAGGCCTTATAAAATTTAGAGTGGTTTCAATAAATGAAAAAACAGGTGAAATAGATATTAATGCATTGAAATCAGCTTTAAAAAGTAAAAGATGTAAGGCTTTCTATCTCGCCGAAGGTAACCCTCTTCCAAAAAAAATAGCAAATCTTGAAGAAGTTGCCGTAGTTTTACGAATGTCAGAGAACGAGGATAAGACAGTCTTTGAAGACAGAGCTTATTTGGGTCTTGGAGCTACAGATAGTAATTCTCTTTTTCATCTTCTGGATAATCGAGTTGTAGCTTTCGAAACTTTTTCAAAAAAAGGATCCCCAGGTCGTACTGGATTAGTATATTCCAATATGGAGCCCGGTAAATTTGCATTTATTACTGACGCGATGCTTAACAATCAATATAATGAAAAACTTGGTTACTCAGGAGTTTTAAGTGGAGAAATAGCAGCGATTTTGAGATATAACCTTGAAACACAAGTATTTACAAAACATATTCAAGAAGTACAAGCCTATTATGAAAATCAGAGGGCATTGTATGAAAAAAGTTACAGGGAAGCTTTAACTTTAGCTTTCGGAGATGAATACGATTTAGATGACGAAGTAATTATTGCTAAAGATAAGTTTATGTTTGTCTGGAGAAATACTCACAATGTTTCTGCTGACCGTTATGCGCGAATAGGATCGGAAATTAAATTATTTTCACTATCTGGTTCCACATGTCGACCGAAACAGAAAGATCTCGCCGATGATCAACCTTCGGATTCTCCAACCCTACATCATCTAAGACAGAATTATACTTGGATAAAACCAAAAAATATGCAAATAGGAATATGTAAAGATGTTTTACTCGAGGTAATTCTTTCTAACAAAATGTCATCATCGGAAGAAAAAAGAATTGCCGTAGAAAAATTATATGCGAAGATGATCGAATTAAATCAGGGAGAGCCTTTGCCAGAAATGAAACAATTTATTGACAAAGTGGCACCAAATGGTTATAACTATCCAACAGAAGCATCCATGTAACTTATTGATATATGTAATAATTCCTCCAAATCCTTGCTATAATTATTGGTTGCTTATGTTTAAACTCAAGTCATCGTTTTTTCCCACAGGTGATCAGCCACAGGCGATTGATAAATTAGTCGCCGGGATTAAGGCGGGCAAAAAAGATCAGGTTTTACTGGGTGTAACAGGATCAGGTAAAACTTTCACTCTGGCAAATGTCATTGAAAAAATGCAGATGCCGGCTCTCATTATTTCCCATAATAAAACTTTAGCCGGTCAGCTTTATCAGGAGTTTCGTGATTTTTTTCCGGAAAATGCCGTTTCCTATTTTGTTTCTTACTATGATTACTATCAACCGGAAGCTTACATGCCATCATCCGATACTTATATTGAAAAAGAAGCCCAAATAAATGAACTGATCGACAAACTTCGACTCAAGGCTACCACAAATATTTTAACCCGCAAAGATGTGGTCGTCGTTGCCTCGGTTTCCTGTATTTATAACATCGGTTCGCCGGTTGAATATGGACGTTTTATTTTGGAAGTCGAAATAGGACAAAAAATAGAAATAAAAAGTATTGCCCGCCGTTTAATTGAACTGCAATATTCCCGAAGTGAATTTGATTTTAAACGCGGAACTTTCAGAATTAGAGGAGACAGAATTGATATTTACCCAGCTTACGAAGACATTGGCTACCGCGTAATATTAGACAGTAGTGTTGTCAAGAAAATTGAAAAGTTTGAGCCCATCTCCGGCAAGCTAATCACTAGTCACTATCCACTAGTCACTCTTATTGTTTATCCCGCTAAACATTACCTGATGGACCCGGCGGTTTTCAAAAATGCCGAACAGCAAATCAGAGATGATCTTAAACAGGAAGCAAATGAGTTAAAAAAGAAAAATAAATTGGTAGAAATGCAAAGATTAGTTCGCAAAGTGAATTATGATTTGGAGATGATTAAAGAAGTCGGATATGTTAACGGGATTGAAAATTATTCCCGCTATTTTGATGGAAGAAAGATTGGTGATCCGCCATATAGTTTGATAAATTATTTTAATCAGCAATACGGAAAAGATTGGTTACTTTTTATTGATGAATCTCATATGACCGTTCCTCAAATCAGGGGTATGTTTAATGGTGATTACTCCCGAAAAAATACTTTAATTGATTACGGTTTTCGTTTAAGATCAGCCCTTGATAATAGACCTTTAAAATTTGAAGAATTTTATCCAATGGCTTCAAAAATAGTTTATGTTTCGGCAACGCCAAATCAATGGGAAATTGATAAATCCAAAATCTTAAACTCTGGAGTTGTTGAACAATTAATCAGACCAACGGGAATTATTGACCCGGAAATTATTATTAAGCCAGCCACAAATGAAGTACAGGATTTGATTTTGGAAATTGAGAAGCGTGTCAAACTTAAACAAAAAGTTTTGGTAACTACTTTAACTAAAAAAATGGCTGAAGATTTATCGACTTACTTAAAAGAACGAAAAGTTAACTCTGCTTACCTTCACAGCGATATTAAAACTTTGGAAAGATCAAATATTTTGGATAATCTGAGAAAAGGCAACTTTGATGTTTTAATCGGTGTTAATTTACTCAGAGAAGGGTTGGATTTACCGGAAGTAACTCTGGTTGCAATTTTAGACGCAGATAAGGAAGGATTTTTAAGATCGAGGACTTCACTTATCCAGACAATGGGCCGGGCCTCCAGAAATATCACTGGTCAGGTAATTATCTATGCAGATATAATGACCAAATCGATAACGTCAGCGGTGGGAGAAATTAACAGAAGAAGAAAGTATCAAGTTGAGTACAACACTAAACATAAAATTACTCCAAAAACAATTTATAAACCAATCAGAGAAAAGATTGTTGATCAAGATGAAAAAAATCTGTTTTACGATCGTGATTTTGATTCAAGATACTTAGATGAAATGAACTTGGAAAGCTTAACTCCATATGATAAAAGAAAGTTAGTTAAAAAAATGGAGAGAGAGATGAGGAACCAAGCAGAAAATTTAAACTTTGAATTGGCGATTAGGATAAGGGAAAAAGTGAAAGAATTACAAAGTTCATAAAGTTTGTAAAGTTATAAAGTTTATAAAGTAACACAAGTGTCATTCACGCGAAGGCGGGAATCCAGAAGTAATTATAGACTGGATCCCCTCCTACGAGGGGATGACAAGAACATTTTTTATTTGATTATGAATGATTTCATAAAAATTCGCGGTGCCAGACAACATAACCTAAAGAATATTAATGTTGATATTCCTAAAAATAAATTTGTTGTTATAACCGGAATTTCCGGATCAGGAAAATCATCACTAGCATTCGACACAATTTATGCCGAAGGACAACGACGTTATGTTGAATCGTTATCTGCCTATGCCCGACAGTTTTTAGGAATTATGGATAAACCTGACGTTGATCTGATCGAAGGTCTTTCACCGGCAATATCAATAGATCAAAAGACAACTTCGCATAATCCGCGGTCAACTGTGGGAACAATCACGGAAATTTACGACTATTTACGGCTACTTTTTGCTAAGGTCGGTCATCCTCACTGTCCAAACTGCGGTCGGGAAATCAGCAAAATGTCAGTTGATGAAATTGTTTCCCGAGTGATAAAGGAAATTGAAGATAAAATTATTACTGACAAAACAAAACCACACAAATTTATAATTTTATCGCCAATTGTTAGGAATAAAAAAGGCGAATTTAAAGATCTTTTTGACAATCTTCGTTCAAAGGGAATAAATCAAATTATTGTGGACGAAAAAAATTTTAGTTTAGATTCGGAAATTGATTTGATAAAAACTAACAAACATAAAATAGAAGCTTTGATGGATACGATCTCTTTTGGTCATCGAGAGATGAAAAACAATGTTTTTAAAAACAGTTTAAAATCGAGACTAGTAAATGTGATTGAACAGTCGTTAAAACTTTCCGATGGATTAGTAATTATTAAAACTGACAAGAAAGAGCATCTTTATTCGGAAAAATTTTCCTGCCCAATTTGTAATCTGTCACTTCCTGAAATAGAGCCAAGAATGTTTTCCTTTAATTCACCGCTCGGGGCTTGTGAAAACTGCCGGGGGATTGGAACAATTTTTGCCGTTGACCGAGATTTAATTTTAAATAAAAATCTTTCTCTTCTTGAGGGTGGGATTCTACCTTTTAATAAACTATTTTTTCATGAAACCTGGTATGTTCGTTTAATCAAACAAGTATGTCTAGAAGAAAAAATAAATACCAATTTACCAATAAGCCAATTAACCAATAAAGAAGTAGATATTTTATTAAAAGGGACAGGTAAAATTTATCGAGTTGAAGGAGTTAATCGCTTTGGTCGGGCAACAACAATTACCGAAAAGTTTTCCGGAATTATAGCGGAACTAGAACATAGATATCTTGAAACTCAGGGAGATTATTCAGCCATGGAAATACAGAAGTATATGAGGGAAGAAACCTGCCCAAAATGTTTGGGATTTAGATTAAAACCAGAAATTCTTGCCATCACAGTTGATAAAAAAAATATAACAAATATTTCTGATCAATCAATCGATAATTTAACAAATTATTTCAGAGAAAAACTAGATGTAATTTTATCGGTTTACGAAAAACAAATTGCCAAACCGATTATTAAAGAAATTTTAACCAGATTAAATTTTTTAAACAGTGTTGGTTTGTCTTATTTGACAATCAGTCGAAGAGCCGGAACATTATCCGGTGGAGAACTGCAAAGAATTCGTTTAGCCTCTCAAATTGGCAGCGGGCTAACAGGTGTTCTTTATGTGCTTGACGAACCGTCGATCGGCCTTCATCCAAAAGACGTTGCCGCTCTTATTACTACACTAAAAAATCTTCGGGATTTAGGTAATAGTTTAATCGTTGTTGAACACGACCGGGAAACGATAGAATCGGCCGATTATTTAGTTGAATTGGGAGAAAAAGCCGGTAAAAATGGAGGTAAAATAATTTTTAGAGGAAATTTATTAGAAATGAAACAGTCAAAAACTTCATTAACCGGCCAATATTTAACCGGAAAAAAAATAATTAATATCAAGGGCGGGAAAACCCCGCCCCTACAGACAAATCACGGTGAATTAATTGTTTCTGGCATCACTCATAACAATTTAAAAAATATAAACGTCAAGATTCCGCTTGGGAATTTGATAGGAGTGACGGGAGTTTCCGGATCAGGTAAGTCTTCATTGGTTACGGAAACGTTATATCCGGCTTTAAAATATTATTTAGACGGTTATTTTCACGATAAAATTGGTGAGTTCAAAAAGATTGAAGGTTATCAATATCTGGATCGGGTTCATATGGTTGATCAATCGCCAATTGGTCGAACACCCCGTTCTAATCCGGCTACTTATATTGGTTTTTTTGATGAAATTAGAGAAATTTTTGCGTCTACCATTGATGCCCGTGAACGAGGGTACGAAAAGGGGAGATTTTCGTTTAACATCAAAGGAGGCCGTTGTGAAAAGTGTCAAGGGGCCGGCGTTTTAAAAATTGAGATGCAATTCTTAGCCGATGTTTATGTTGTTTGCGATGTCTGTCAGGGCAATCGTTATAACAAAGAAACTCTTGAAGTTAAATACAAAGAAAAAAATATTTATGAAATTTTGAAAATGACTGTAGACGAAGCTTTAATTTTTTTCAATAACTATTTTAAGGTTTATTCTAAACTAAGCTTTCTTCAAAAAACAGGTTTAGGTTATTTGGAATTAGGACAACCGGCACCAACGCTATCAGGAGGTGAAGCTCAGAGATTAAAATTAGCCAATGAATTATCAAGAAGGGATACAGGTAGAACTATCTACATACTTGATGAACCAACCACAGGATTGCATTTCTATGATATTGACAAATTACTTCATACAATTACTGAGTTAGTTGACCGCGGCAATACAGTAATTGTTATTGAGCATAATCTTGATGTCATTAAAAGCTGTCAATATATAATTGATCTTGGACCCGATGGAGGAGATAAAGGAGGCAAGGTTATTTATCAGGGAGAAATAAGTGGTATTCTTAAAGAAAAGGAATCGTATACAGGGGAGTACCTAAGAAAAAATAAGTGATGTAGCTGTCATCCCCTCGAAGGAGGGGATCCAGTCTATAATTACATTATTAAAACAAAAAGGAGCATTTAGTCTGGAATGACATTTATTTTACTATGAAGTTTTTATTTAAACGTCTTTTCAATACTTTTGCCTTTTTACTTTCATTTTTTACTTTTGCCTTTTTTCCGCCAGCTGGCGGATTGCCTTTATCTACCATTCTTGCCGCTGACTTTAAGACCGATTATCAAGTCGAATACAATCTTTCTCAATCGCAAAATAATTTAAATTCTCAGGTTGATTTTAAGATAAAAATTATTAATTTAAAAAGTGAGGTTTTTGTCAGCAAATTTGCTATAAGTTTTCCGGAATCTTTTTCAATTACCAATCTTAAAACTTCAGATGATAATGGATATATTACACCAAAAGTAACAACCGATGAAGAAAAAACCAGAATAGAATTAGAGTTCTTAAACCCGGCTATTGGTAAAGATTCGGTTAATACTTTTTTTTTAAACTTTGAACAGGCAAATTTATTTAAGATTAATGGAAAAGTTTGGGAAGTGGTTTTACCGGTAATAGAAAATACTCAAAATGAGTCTTATAAAGTGACTGTCAATCTGCCAGAAACAACCAACAAAAAAATTTCTATTTCAAAACCAAAACCTGATTTGATTACAGGAAATAAAATAATTTGGAATAATCCTCAAGCAAAAACGATTTATGCTGTTTTTGGGGATGTCCAAGCCTACCAAACAGAATTGATATATCATTTGAAAAACGATCAGATATATCCAATTTTTACGGAAGTTGCTTTTCCGCCGGAAACTGCCAATCAGAAAATTTTTTTGCAATCAGTGAATCCTTCTCCTGAATCCGTTCGGATGGATGAGGATGGTAATTACCTAGGTAAATATTTTCTTAAGCCGCTCGAAACAAAAACAATTATTTACAAAAGTTTAATTCAAGTCTATTCTAAGACAAGAGATGATGCTACCGCTTACTTCAGAGCAGTTATTAATCAACAAAAAAATTATCTTCTGACGGCAAAAAAATATTGGCAGATAAGTCAAATAGATAAAATAAAAAATATTACTCAACCAAAAGAAATTTATGATTTTGTCACAAGCAGCCTTAAATATAATTACAACAAAATTAATTCAGATAATAAACGCTTAGGAGCCGATGTTGTTTTATCAAACCCTGACCAGGCAGTTTGTATGGAGTTTACCGATCTTTTTATAGCTATTGCCCGCGAAAAAGGAATTTATAGCCGGGAAATTCAAGGCTACGGTTTTTCTTTAGATCAGAAACTGCAACCGCTATCTTTATCATCTGATATTTTGCATGCTTGGCCCGAATATTATGATACAAAAACAGAAAGTTGGATTGCGGTTGACCCGACTTGGGAGAATACTTCAGGTATTAATTATTTTTCTTCATTTGATTTAAACCACATTGTCTTTGTTATTCACGGAAAAAACCCGGAGTATCCACTGCCAGCCGGGATGTATAAAATAGAAAACTCACGCGATGTTTCCATCAAGCCGGTTGTTATCGAACCGGTGGAAAAAAAGGAAATTCTTATTGAGGGAATAGATTTTCCAACCACGATTTCTGATAAAAAATCTTATCAGGGAAAATTTATTATAAAGAATAATGGTAATAGTTATCTTTGGCAGACTCCAGTTAACTTAGAAGCAAAAGATATTCATATTAAAAAAAATAAGTTTGTCATTTCGGTTTTAGCCCCTTTTGAAAAAAAGTCGATTGCTTTTAACTATTCGGCCAAAGATAAAAACAAGAAAACTCAAGGAGAATTAACGATTAAAGTTTTTCAAAAAGAACTTTTAAGACAAAAAATTGTTGTTATTCCCACAATTTATATTTTATTAATCCAATTTTTTGCTGTTATTTTAGGTTTTTCAATTCTGTTTTTAATTTATCGAATATTTTTAAAAATAAAACATCATGATCAATAAGAGTCAAACAAATAATCTACCTAACACAATTGGTCTTTATCTTTTTAAAAATAATAAAACAATTAACTACATTGGCAAGTCGGTCAATATTAAAGCAAGAATATTATCCCACTTAGAAAATGCTAAGTTGGATAATAAAGAAAGATTAATTATAAAAAATTCAAATAAAATTGAAACAATAATAACTGAGTCAGAGTTTAAAGCTTTGATACTTGAGGCAAAATTAATCAGAGAGCTTCAGCCAAAATATAATTCAATCTGGAAGGATGACAAGAGCCCTCTTTATATTAAAATAACTGCTAAAGACGAGTTCCCAAAGGTAGGATTAGTACGCAAGGAATCAGATAAGCAAAATCTATATTTTGGCCCGTTTTCATCAGTTAGAATCGCTGAGAAAATTATTAATGACATCAGGCGAATTATTCCTTTTTGTACTCAAAAGAAGATTAGTAAAAAAGCCTGTTTTTATTCTAAAATCGGGTTATGTAATCCTTGTCCGAATGTTATTGCTAATTGTAGAGACGAGGCATGCCTCGTCTCTACGAAACAATATAAAAAAAATATTAACCAAGTTATTTCTATTTTGAACGGTAATGTAAAAAAGATTATTAAAGGCTTTAACCAACAATTAAATATTTTGATTAAAAATAACCAATATGAACAAGCTATTATTATTCGCAACAAAATTTTTCGGTTTGACCGATTACTAAATCTAAAGGAAGATTCGGAATATTTTTTAAACAATAATGAAAAAAGTTTAGATGAAATGCTAATCAATTTAAAAAAATACTTTCCTAAATTAAATAATCTTAATCGCATAGAAACATATGACATTAGTAATTTAGGATTAAAACAAGCAGTAGGGTCAATGGTGGTCATGAAAAATAATCAAATTGATAAAAAAGAATACCGTCGGTTCAAAATTAAACAGAAAGATTCAAAATCGGACTTTAATCGATTAAAAGAAGTTATAAATAGAAGATTAAAACAAGATTGGCCTGTTCCCAATCTGATTATTATCGATGGTGGCAGACCTCAAATTAAAGCGATTTTAGCAATTGTTCAAAATAACAAAGTTAATATACCTTTAATTGGAATTGCTAAAAATCCTGATAGAGTAATTGTGGGAGTTGAAGGGTTTCCAAATTTATTTTTAAAAAATGACAGCAAAATTTTAAACATTATCAGATTACTTCGTGACGAATCGCACCGCTTTGCCCGCAAATATCATCTGTTTTTAAGAAGCAAGGACTTTTTGTTATAATATAACAACTTGACATAAAAGCTCGATACCGTATTTTTTAGTCCGCCACACCCCTAAAGGGGCCCCTGGCGATTAACTAAAAAATAGATATCTTCGCTTTTATATATTCTAAAATTCTTATAGGTGTCACGAAATGAAAAATTTAGATATTTTCATAAGTGACAGAATCTATAAGAATTTTAATTAAAAGTATCAAGCTTTTTAGATATATTAAAAAAAATATGAAGAAACTATTAAGGATGATAATTTTTTCCGGAGTAGCCATATTTCTTACGGCTCTTTGGAATAAAGGCTTTATTGTTAAAGACGACCCGATGATCTATCTAAAAGCGGCTTTAATAATTGCCGCCGTCTATTATTTGATTGTTCCTGCAAGTAAATTAATTCTTCTCCCTCTAAATATTTTGACTTTTGGACTTGTTTCAATAGTTTTTTACGCCGCAATTTTTTATTTTCTGTTGAATCGTTTTAACTTAATAAGTATCGAAGAATGGGTTTTCCCAGGAGCCAAGATGTTGGGAATTACTTTAGGAAAAATAAAACTTTCTAGCACAGCAAATATTTTTGTGTCTTCTTTTTCGATTTCCACCGTTATTAATTTATTAGAAAAAATAATATGAAAAATTTTCTTTTGATTCTCAATATCATTTTCAGTGTCTTAATAGTTGTCTTTATTTTAATTCAGGGCAGGGGAGCAGGTTTGGGTAGTGCTTGGGGTGGCGGTGGAGAAATGTTCCAGACCAGACGAGGAATGGAGAAAATAATTCTTTGGTTAACAATAATTTTTATTATTATTTTTTTAGTGGTTTCTTTCATCAATCTTTTTGTTAAATGAACAAAAAAGCTTTTCGTTATCATTATTGGTTATTTTTAGAGTTTACTAAGAAATATTCTCGGTTGATTTTAATGAGTTTTTTTATCGGATTCATCAGTTTGATTGGCTTTTTGTCAGTTTCCCCATATTTAAAATCAATCTTCAATAAACAGGAGATAATTGGATTAGTTGGCAACTATGATTTTATAAATTTACCTGATGAGATACTGATAAAAGTTTCCAATGGTTTAGTAACTATTAATGAAAAAGGGGGTATCGTTCCCGTTTTAGCAAATTCCTGGGAAGTTAAGGATCAAGGAAAACGCTATCGATTTTATTTAAAAAATAATCTCCTATGGAACGACGATAAAAAATTTACAGCAGAAGACATTAATTATCAATTTAATGACGTAAAAATAAAAGTCGTTGATAAAAATGTATTAGATTTTTATCTAAATAAGCCTTTAGGTATTTTTCTTACTTATTTAAGCAAACCTTTAATACGTCCGCCATTAGTCGGGATTGCCGGTTTTTATAAATTAGGGAAATATAAAATTCTCAATGGTTCTTTGGTAGAGATAACTCTTGTGCCCAACACTAAGGACTTAATGACGGTCAAATATAAATTTTATAATAATGAATCTGATCTGGTAACGGCTTATAAAAAAGGAGAAATTAACAAAATGACTTTAACAAAAAAGTCAGTTGCCGACACTTTTATTAATTGGAAAAATAGCCGGATAGTTAAATCGGTGGATTACAGTCGACTGCTAACTTTGTTTTTTAATAATAAAGAAAAGAATTTTTCTAATAAGGATATTAAAGATGCTTTTTCCATGATGATTGATTATCAAAAACTGGCTGATTTTGGAGAAATCGCCCGAGGACCAATTCCTCCTATATCTTGGGCTTATAATTCCTCACTGAAAACAAATATATACGACATAGATACAGCTACAAAAATTGTTAAAAACGGAATTGAAGCTACTGAATCGGCTCAATTAAATCTAATGACATCTTACGATTATTACGATGCTGCAGATAGTATTGCTGGGGAAATAAAAAAAACAGGACTAAAGGTAGATATTAATATGGTTACTTACGAACGACCGGATAACTTTGATTTATTATTGGTTTTTTGGAATGTCCCTAAAGATCCAGATCAATATTATTTTTGGCACTCGACCCAGAAAGAAGGAAATATAGGTAACTATTCTAATGTTAAAATTGATAAATTACTGGAAGAAGGTCGTTCAACTATAAATATCGAAGAAAGAAGTAAAATCTATCAGGAATTTCAGAAAATTATTCAGGACGACCCACCGGCATTGTTCCTATATTATCCATATGTTTATACGATTGAGAGGAAGTAAGTGGAACGTAATAAATCTTTGATTTAAACGTTCCAACAACGTTAAAATTTTTTTGCAAAAATTTTTTACGTTGTGTCGGGGACAGGACTTGAACCTGCACAGTCTTGCGACCACAAGCCCCTCAAGCTTGCGCGTATACCATTTCGCCACCCCGACTAATTCCAAGAAATTATATCACTAAAATTTATTGAATCATAAAGAATCTTAGCAAATCTTGTCATCCCCGTGAAGACGGGGATCCAGTCTATAATCACATTTTTTAAAGATGAATATTTAGCTTGGATTCCCGCCTCCGCGGGAATGACATTCAAGTTACACCGTAACATTTGGGTGTAACAAATTATGTTGGAGCCATTTTAGAGATTTATTATTAATCTTCTCAACTTTTGTCATTACTAAATTATAAGTTTTGTAACTATGAATTTTTTTAACTTCTTTATCTATCTTTTCAAAATTTTCTTCAATTGAGTCCATAATTAATAAAACCTCTTGATTAGATTCGATTTTATTTTCCCATATACAGAAATAATAAACAAGGCTTAGTCTTACCTAATCAATAATGGGGCTGAAATGATCTCCATACCTAATTGAAAAATGATACCAAAATAAGTCA
>CAYHOJ010000006.1:0-22001 GCA_964358305.1 uncultured Gammaproteobacteria bacterium
AATCAAGCCGTTTCATTTTCAAAGATTCTCAAAAAAAGTAAAATGGTAAGTCAGGTGTCCCGTTCAGCGTGAAGGTTAATGGTTCCCCTCTTCAGGGACTAACTGACCATAATTACTCGTTTTACTCATAAATGGTCAGTTGAGCAAATCCTTTAGCGACCACTAAAATTTTTAGAAATTATTTTTTTGATAAATGTATAAATTGAAAAAATAAATAAGATTAATAAAATAAGAGAAATTATGATTTTATTTGAATTTTTGATTATCAAACCTTTAATTTGATCTATATTTGCTATCATCTGCAAAGAAGTTGGTTTTAATTTTGATACTGAAGTCGAATCTCCTAATACTTCTTTCGGCGAACTAAAAAAACCCGAAAAAGTATTTTTTGTTACCCCTAAAATTGCGTCCATTGATTTATTAATAATCCCGGTTGTTGTATTGTCACCTCCTCCCGAAACAGGTAGAATTACCGAAGACTGATTTAAAAATCCAATTATCAAATCAAATTTTGCCTCTTTACCTTGATATTTATTGTCAACTAGCCCAGGCATGCTGATTGTAAAACCAATAGTCTTAGTTTCAGAAGGTCTCAGATTTGTAACTTCAAGAACTCCTTCGTTCCAAAAATCTTTCATTGTTTTATCACTATTCCCACCAAAAATATATTGACCTCCAACATCAACTTTAAAAATTAATCCATCGGCCAATCTTTCTGTATGTGAAGTATTTGTTGAATTTATTCCCAAAACCCTGATTAAACTGCCATTATTTTTTACTATAATTATGTTTCTTAGATTTTGCCCTGGATACCAAACCTCAGACGAAGGAAATAACTGTCCATCATGATTTATCGTCATTTCTCCAGCGGTTTGAGTTATGGCTAATGTTGGAACAACTAAAAATATTAAAATAAAAATTGGTACAATCAAAAAATAAAATAGTTTTTTCATTAGTTAATTATTTTTTCTAAATTGACAACTTCTAAACCATTGGTAAGTGTGATTTTTAAAAGAATATTGCTTAAGTTTGGATGATAAACACAAGTTCCGCCTGTTGAACAGGTTCCAAAAATTATTTCATCTTTTTTATATGAAGATTGGTTATTTAATTCATTAGTTCCAATCACTCCCTGTTCCCCGGAATCTGAATTATAGGTTAATTGATATTCAAGCTGTTTAAATTTCTCAATGTTAATAACTTCAAATGAAAGTTTTTGAGAATTAAAAATATATTTTATTTCTGGCTGTTTTGACTGCCATTTTTCCAATATGTTAGCTCCGAGCGGAGAAGGAATCGGATCAAACCAAGTAGAAGATCCATCGGGGTATCTGGCGATTGATTTATTTTCAATAACTTGTGAAGCTGCATACATATACTCATCAACTACGATATCTAAAGTATCAAACAATCTTATTCCATCATCGGCAGTATTTCTTAAATAAAAAGAGCCATTGCCGTTACGGTAAATAACAAAAAATTCCAAAGGTCCGATTACTAGTCCCGAAGTCGACGAATCGGAAGATGTTGTATTGGTCGTCGTCAAATGTAATTTATAAGAACTTGTATAAGCGCCGATTGACCAACCGGTTAGATCATAAGAATCGGTAGTGCTGTTGTTATATAACTCAATCCATTCACCTCCAGGGATCAATGCGTCATCCGCCCCAATTGGATTAATTAAAAATTCATTAATAACAATATCTGAAGTTGGAGTAAAATCTTCCGGTGACATGCCGTCGGTACTAAAATTACTCGTGTTTGAGGTAGAAACATTTCCTGATTGATCACTACTTGTCACATAATAGCTATATGTAACATCTGTTAATAATCCAAGAATTTCTAAACTATGACTAGTCTTATATGAAGCATCTGATGCTGTTTCCCAAGTAATATTATCAGTTGTCCAATATAAAACTGAATCTGCTACCTCGTCGGTATCCCAACTAATGATTGCCTTTGTGTCATTGCTTTCTTCAGGAGTTGCCAGTAAGTGAGAAACGTTAGAAATAGCTGGGGGTGTTGCATCCCAAAAACCAGCCGTTATAATATTTCCTGAGGAAGTCTCAGTATCATAATAGTTTGAACTTGTAAGGGGTGATGACCAAAAAATAACTAAAAGAAATAATAATGACAATTTTGATATTAAACGTTTCATGATTTATTTTTCTTCTTTTTCTTTTTACTTCCTTTTAAAAAAATTCTAATTAATTCATTTTTTATGTTTATAATTTCACTATAAATAATGATCGTCGCCGGAATAACAATAAGAAAGATTAACCCCGGTATTGTTTTTGAATATATAATCGGTAATCCCAAATATGGAATTATAAAAAATACTTTGCCTATGATATTTTGTGTTTCAAGATTTTCTAAATCCTTAGATTTATTCGCATCTCCTTTTGTCTCAAAAATAGTTTGATTATTTTTATTTATTTTTCCAATAATTCTGTGCGTAATTGTTTTTCCCGGTTCTGAAGTTTTTATAGTTACAATATCATCAACGAAGTATTTTTTTAAAGGTTTAATAAAAACCAGACTATTTACTTGTATTTCTGGAGACATTGAGCCAGTAGTCACTGAATAAATTTTGTAATTTTTTGGTAAGGGAAGAAGGGAAATGCCAACGATAAACATCATTGACAGTAAGGTAACAAAAAAAATATTGCCAATTATTTTTACCATATTTTTAATTAAAAATATCCTTCTTCCCGCAAAAAAAATTGCAGGAAGAGGGTAATTTCAATTACATTATTGAGCTGTTGTTTGTCCAAGCTCAAACACCATATCCAATTCAGCCGTGTCTCCCTGGCCGGCATTATCATTATCACTTGATGGCCAACTAACACTCATCGTCAGATAGTTTGAGTTCCCAGCATCTAATTGCAAATCCATATCGTAATCAGTTAGCAACCCCTCCATAGCACCAGAATAAATACTTGTCTCAACTCCATCAAGAACTCCATTATTATTTATGTCAATAAATAACTCGACGTTTAATAAGCTACCTAAAGTTCCAATGTCAGGATCTTCAACCGTAAGTTCTTGTTCAAGCGAAATACCTGGCTCATGAGTTTGAATAAGGTTGTGCAGGTCTAAATAACCATTCATATTCCCAACATTATTTATCTCCCAAGTTCTAGTTTCACTATCTCCAGGTTTAATATCAGAAACTTCAAATTTGACAACATTAGTATCGTTCCCATCCAAATTGAGATCCAAAGTACCGGTCGTAAAAGTATTACCGGCTGAAGTTACCGTATCACTAAAATAAGCTAAAGTCACTCCGCTTATTAAGCCTACAAAAACAAATATTACAAGAAAACTAAATAATATTTTTTTCATTTTTTTTCACCTCCTTTCTATTTTTTAATTTCTTTAATCAAATATCCAACTGTTTTCAATAATATTTCGACACTTGAATATTTATTCAAATTTAAATAGTCACTAATGTTTAATAACTTGACGCTAACGTTATTTACTAAAGATAGTTGCTTTGAGATATCTTTACCGCTATTTTGCAGATTTAAAAGTCGGGATGATTGATCATTAAGCATTTTTTTGTAGCCGGTATTTTGAGTAGCCAGTGCATTAACAGTTTTTTTATCTAAAGAAAAATCTTGAAGAGATATTATAAAAAGATTTTCTAATTTTTCAAAAATTGATAAAGCAAAACTTTTTTTACCTTCATCAACTAATTTATCTCTAACTATCATTAAACGAGAATGAGCTAATATTAAGGTTGACCGTAATCTTTTTAGATCATTATTTTGCAGATATTTTTTTGCCTGTTTTAAATCATTTTTCATATAGCCAACAGCGGCAATATTGTAAGAATTAAAACTATTTAGATCTGAGATTATCTCATCAATCAGTAATAAAGGGTTATTTATAGGTTTCGGAAAAGTGTTTTCAAATTTAATAGTGTAACTATCGACCTGACTTGATGGGGGATCGTTGATTATTTCTCCCTTAATTTCACTCCATAAATCCTTTTCCTTACTTATTTGGCCTACTACTACCGTATATTGACCATTTTCTTTTCCAATAATATTTAATTGGTAATTACCACTCTGAGCATTTTCGATAAATATTATTCCATCTTGCTCTGTATAAGTTTGTCCGTTGTAAACTACTTCCATGGTAGCGGGGGATTTAATCAGAAATATTAGCGATGAATCTATGATTGTTCCCTTTCCTTCAGTTACCCGTAAATCATCATATTGAATATTTAATAGATCAAGAATTTTTTTTATTCCTTCCTTTTTGTAAATTAATTCTCCATGCTCAAAATTTACAACAACTGGAGTTCCTAATGTGGCACTTGAGGATAAAACCGTGTAGTCGCCAATTTCTGAAAAAGAAGACTGAGGACGTCCATCCTGATAATTACCCAATAACTTGTCAACAAATGTTTGGCTTATTACATTGAACCCTTTTAAAGTATTTCCTTTTTCGCCAACAATTGTTGTTAAATTAGTCAAATTAGTGTTATATAACTCACTGGACAAAACCTCATTCTTTATTTTCATGTCAGAAATATTTATCTCTATATTGTCTTTTTTTAAAAAATTGTAGACCGGAAATAGATCTTTCATTATTGGAAAAAGTCGATTAAGTGTTTGTTTGTCAGTTTCTAAACCATTTTTATTTAAACTGGCAACCATCTTAACTGCTAACCAAAACCAGCTATTAAATCTTTCTATCTCACCGGCTTCAACAACTTTATAAGATTGTGACGCACCGTGATGAGGACTACCGGCTGTGATCAATTTACTGATATTTGCGTTACTATATTTTTGTAAATAAATACTGCCGACCAATCCACCGAGAGAATGGCCGATTATTTGGAAATTAGTTGTTGGTGATTGGTAACTAGTTATGAAGTTTTTTAAGTCGTCAACTATTTCCAATATGGGTTTTCGCCAGTCATAAGCAAAAATAAATAGATTTTTGTTTTCTTCATAACCTAAATTTTTTAAAGTGCTAATAATACCTTGATATTCGTTAACGATTGGATTTAACTTCCACTCAGACTGTGATTTCTCAATATTATGAATAATTGCGTCTTTGTTCCAAGAGGCTAAAAAGCCGGGAATAATGATGATAGGTGTTTTGGGTAAACACGCCTGGTCCGTACAAGCCAAATTTAGTCTCCACTTAGAGTCATTTCCCAACCCGGAATAATATAATTTTAATTTTTCATTTTCATTAATCACAGATGGAAATATCATGTGCTTTTGGTCATATGATTTATCCTTAGTTAATAAATATCCCTGATCCACAAATACTGAATTACAGCTTAATGGTAAAGTTGTTTTAGCTAATTTAATACCACTATTATTTGATTGATGGGAAAATAAATACAGATCATTATTTTCTTGGTAAGGAAAAGGACCATCTCCGCCATATAAAAAACCGTATTGACAGCGTTGCCAGATGGCTAAATCATCAGAGTAAGCTAATTTTAATTTAAATCCATCTCCACCCCAAGCTCCAAAAAATAAATAAGTCCGATTACCCTGTTTAAAAGGATGACCGGCAAATACACCATTTTTTTCAGAATTATTACTTATGTTGGGCATGATTACCTGTGAAAGGTTTGTAGAACAATTAAACTCAAAGTCACAAACACTGGAGTAAATTCTATAAACGGTATTATTATCGTATCGGGTAAGAAATAACATATATCCAGTTTGAGTCTTTATAACACTTGGATTTGATAGATCTTCACCTGTGTTTAATATTTCTTTTTTCATTATCCAGTCAATCCCGTTTGTAGATTCAAAATAACCCAAGGCATGGTATAGTTCTGGAGGTCTATGGATAGAAATAATTCCTTTATAAACATTTCCTTCCTTAAAAATACTCGCTTGCTGTTGATAAACATAATTATTAATGTAAGAAACCGGAAGGGGATTATTTGAAGATTTTTCAAACTGGAATGCATAAGTTTTATTTGTTAAAAACAAACAAACAAAAAAGATTACAAAAATAGAAATTAATTTTAAAAGTTTTGTAAGCATAGTTTTATGTCTTGTCATCCTCTCGTAGGAGGGGATCCATTCTTAATCTGGATTCCCGCCTTCGCGGGAATAACATAAATGTCACTTTATGAACTTTATTCAGCCTGTTAAATTTATTTCTATTAACAGGCTAAACTTTATAAACTTATTAGTCTACCGCTTATAACCTACAAAAGTATATTTACAGAGCGTTAAATCAAGATATTTTCCTCGATAGATACCCGACTTTTATGAAGCTGAGCCAAACTATAAAACCAGCGATATCTTGAAAAATTATCAACCAATCTGGTGTTATTTTGCAATTTTGACAAAATATCCACAAGTAATAAAAAGTAAACAAATAAATAGAAATTAAAGTCATTAGTAATAAATAATTTTTTGGTCTAATAAAAATTAGAAAGGGAATAATCCAAGTAAAATATTGAATAGAAAAATTTGTTGTAAGAACAAAAAATAAAAATAAAAGATTAAGAATATTTTTTATTAAATTTCTCTCTTTAATAAACCAAGAGTAACTAAAAAAACAGGTCAAGAATATTAACGTCGTTAGTTTTTGCCAAAAAAATTTAATAACAACACCTTTACCCGCCGTAAACCCCCATATACCCCATAACCCCTGATATCTTATTAAAGTTTTTCCAATATCAATTAATGATGCTTTAAATAACAAACAATAAAGTGTTGTAAATAATATGGGGAATAACGCAATTAAAATAATTAATTTTTTGTTTTTTATTTTTTTTACAATCGGAATTAAAAGCAAAACCGGCCAAGTCTTAGTCAAAATTGCAAACGAAAAACTTAAAACGAATCCAAGTTCATTTTTTATTTTTAATGAATAAATTGCTAAAAGAATAAAAAATATTGGAATAACATCAAACTGTCCATGTAAGGTTGTGATCAAAATCGTCACCGGATTCATCGCATAAATAGAAGTTGTTTTGAGATTTTTTTTCGAAAGCAGGTAAACCAAATTGAGAATTCCCAGGTCAAATATAATATTTATAATTTTTATAATTATTATAATGATTATTTTACTTTGGCCAAAATAAACAGCCAAAGCCTCAACATATAAAAAAAAAGGCAGATAGGGATGATGAAGGTTAGCAATATTTGGATAAATATTTAGGCCTTTTAAAGTTAGCTCTCCGACTTGAATATAAGACTGAAGATCATAATTTGTGACATTACGAAATAAATATAGACAAAATAATCGAATAATCAATCCAAATATAAAAATCTTCTTCATAAAGAAGATTTTTTCATAAAAAAATAGATTTTTCAGTCGGTTATAACCTACAAAATCATCAGTTTGTATTGCTATATGGCTTTATTGTTCTCGATATACCACATTGGTGACGGTGTATAATATAGCCATGAGCGCAAAACTATCGGTTTTGATGATCACAAAAAACGCTGCTGAAACTTTGGAAAAATCCCTCGCTTCTATAAAAAAGATTGCCGATGAAATTATTATTATTGACAGTAAATCAACCGACCGAACTGTTGAAATAGCTAAAAATTATCTTGCTAAAGTCTATGTTAAAGAATTTTCTGATATTGGAAAACAAAGAATATTTGGTTTATCAAAAGCAACAGGTAAGTGGGTTTTGATTTTAGACAGCGATGAAATAGTATCCGAAAAATTAATGAAAGAAATAAAATTGAAAATTGAAAATTGTAAATTGAAAATTAATGCCTATTATATTTCTTATCAAAATTTCTTTTTAAATAAACCTCTTCAATATGGAGGAGAAGACTATAAAATGCTTCGGCTTTTCCGACGGGTTAAATTATTTATCAAACCGTCTTTAGTTCATAATAGGATCGAAGTCAAAGATCAAAAGACAGGCTATTTAAAAGGAAAAATATTCCATCATTCATATCGTTCTTTTCCTCAAATGTTTAGAAAATTTACCGATTACGGAATTCGAATGGCCAAGGAAAAATTTTTAAGGAAAGAAAAATCGTCATTTAAAAAAGTATTTTTTTATCCAGCTCATATGTTTTATTCCCGATTTATAAAAGACAAAGGTTTTGAAGACGGACTATTTCGAATACCATTGGATTTAGGATTTGCCTATATGGAGTTTATCACATACATAACGTTATTCTTGATGTCATTCCCGCGAAGGCGGGAATCCAGACTATAATTACATTATTATATGAAAACTGCTTTCATTTTTGTTTTATTTAAAACACCCCAATCGGAAATTTCCAGATTAAAAAAGGAAGTTGAGAACTTAAAACTTAAAAACTATCAGATATATTTCATTGACAACTCTGAAAATGGTCAAGGCTACGCGTTCGGTGTTAATCAGGGAATAAAAAATGCTTTGAAAGATGATTGTGAATTATTTGTCATTGCTAATCCGGATATAAAATTGGACACATTGGTCAAATTAGACCAATTAGTCAAATCTAATCCATTTGACATCTTCAGCTTTGCCATGAAACAGCAGGGAAAAACATACTATGGTGGAGAAATTGATAAGTGGAGAATGAGTGGCGGACTAATTGAAAAGAGACCGACCAAAAGATTTGTTGAAACGGACTTTGTTTCGGGATCCTTAATGTTTATCAAAAAAAAAGTTATTGATAAAATCGATCCGCCGAGGAAAGGATTTGATGAAAGCTATTTTATGTATTACGAGGAAGTTGATTATTGTTATCGAGCTAAATGCGCCGGATTTAAAATTGGCATTGATTCAAAGATTTCTTATGAACATTTTGAAGTTTCACAGGATAACCCCTTAAAAGAATTTTATCTCTTTAAAAACCGATTAAAATTTTTACTTAAATTCGGAACATTTAAACAAAAAGTTTACGAATTATTCAGAATTCCAAAAACCATTTTTGAAGAAATAAAAAAACGACCCTTTTACTTAAATTTTTTCAGTTTAAATATATCCTCGATTGTTAATAAGATACTTCATTTTGTTTTATTTTTAATATTAATTAATTATTTTCGACCAGAAGAATACGCTGTCTATACTTTGGCCTGGACACAAATTGGACTGCTTCTGCCATTGCTGGATTTTGGCACCACTTCTTACGGTCTAGTTCACATTAATGATTCTATCGATAGAAAAATTCGAGAGCTTTTCTCTTTGAGGTTTTATTTATCCTTAATAACTTTTATTTTGACGATAATTTTGGCAATTTTATTCCACTATCCAACATCTATCCTCATTCCTATTATTCTTATCTCATTTGTCATTTTTGCTAATATGCTTTCCGGAACTTACCTTATTCTTACCTCAATCAAACAAAAATCCTATCTCGCCTCGCTTGTTTCCATGATTTTTCAAATATGTTTGGTAATTTCATTAATTGCTGGAATTTTAATTACTAAGAAATTAATGACTGTTTTTGTTGTGACTTTCTTTTTATACAATCTCTACTCATTAATAAACTTTCTTCTTGTTAAAAATGATGTTGGAAGTTTGTCTTTAAAAATTGATATAAAAAAGTGTTCAATTATTATAAAAAAATCTTTTATTTTTCTTCTTATCAGCTTACTGGCAGGATTTTATTCTAAGGTTGATGTTCTTATTTTAAACTTTATAAAAGGAAAGCAAGCAGTCGGAATATACTCAGCCGGTTACCGATTTTTAGACGCTTTAATGTTTGTTGTTGTTGCTTATAATGTCTCTTCCATGTCTTTATTTTCTAAATTGGCTAAAGAAAAAAAGAAAAATATTTTTATAAATAAAATTAAAAAGGACGTTACTTTAGTTTTTGCGATTGGTATGTTTGTTGCTTTGGGTTTTTATTTTCTTGGACCGATTGTTTTACCGGTTGTCTATAAGAGCACATATTCTGAGTCAATTCAGGTGTTAAGAATAATTATTTTTGCTTTGCCATTAATTCTCTTGACCTCGGTTTTTTTAAACTCATTATATGCTTTGGGAAAAGCAAAAATTGTCATTTATATTTTCTTATTTCAATTAATTTTTAACATCGGTCTAAATTTATACTTTATTCCAAAATTTAGTTTCTATGCTTCGGCGTATATTACACTTGTTGGAGAACTATTAAACACAATCCTTACCTTTATCGTTCTGAGGTCGGTTTTATATACAGGGTCTGACCCTCCCCGAGGGTCAGACCCTATTGTTCTATGAAAATTTCCGTTGATGGGGGAGCGTTAAACCCAAAAAATAGTCAGAGATTTGGCACAGCCATTTTTTCTAAAAATTTAGTAAAAGCTTTGCAACTTTACGATAATAAAAATCAATATTATATTTATACTTTTGATAATTTAAAACCTAAATTATTTTGGATGAAAGGAAGGGTTAGTTTAGAAGAATTTAAGCAAAAGAAGGAAGTTTTTCTGGCATTAAATCAAGCTTTGCCTCTTTACGTATCAGGAAAGATTATCAGCTTTTGTCACGGTCTTTCATATTATTTTTACCCACAATATTATTCCAAGAAGGATGTTATTCGATTAAATAGTCAATTGAAAGAAATGATTAAAAGATCGGATAGTATTATTGTTTCCTCGGAAAAAATAAAAAAAGAATTAATTGGGATTAACCGATTAATCGATACAAAAATAGTTTTCCTTCCTTTTGGGATACCGTTAGATATGAATAATAGAAATATTAAAAATCAAAGATCAAATAGCAAAGAGAGAAGGAAGTATTTTATATTTGTTGCGAACAATCAACCAATCAAAAATATTAAATTTATACTTCAATCGTTTAATCGATTGAAGTGTGATGATAAGTATAAAAAATATAAATTATTGTTGGTTGGAGATTGGAAAAAATATGAAAACAAAAAGTTGGGCATAGTGTCTTTCAGTAATATTACAAGAGAAAAATTGAAAAAACTGTATCAAGGCGCAACCGCGTTGCTTACAGCCTCGCATTACGAAAGTTTTAACTTTCCTGTCCTTGAAGCTTTATCACAAGGCTGTCCTGTCATAGGACTAAAATCTGCCATCATTCCAGAGCTCAAACCCTACGTTAACGTAGCAAATAATCTTAATGAATTTGTTAACTTAATGAAAAGTAGTATTAATAAATCGTTTAACCTGACTGCCGTCAGGCAAGCTCGATTGTACAGTAGATTTAATTGGCAAAATTATGTTAAAAATTTAGTAAAATTATATTAATAACCATGAAATTAACTGCTGTTGTTCTAACAAAAAACGAAAAGAAAAATATTGAGAGATGTTTAAAGTCTTTGGGTTTTTGTGAGGAAATTATTATTGTAGATGATTATTCATCAGATAAAACGGTTGAAATTGTTCATAAAATATTTGATGGTAGGGGTCGGGTCTCCCGACCCATTTATAAAATTTTTAAAAGAGAATTAAAAGAGGATTTTGCTCAACAAAGGAATTTTGGTTTAAACAAAGCGAGTAATGAGTGGGTTTTGTTTATTGATGCAGATGAGGAAGTGAGTGAAGAATTAAAAAAAGAAATTGTTTCATTGTTTCATGGTTCAATTGTTAAAGAGAACGCCTTTTATTTAAGACGTAGGGATTATTTTTGGAATCAGGAATTAAAATTTGGTGAAATAAAAAAAGCTCGTAATCAGGGAATTATGCGCTTAATTAAAAAAAATTCCGGAACTTGGATGGGGTCAGTTCATGAAGTTTTTCACACTGCCAAAAACATTGGGCAACTGGAATGTTTTCTTAATCATTATCCGCATCCAACCTTAAAGGAATTTATAAGCGATATTAATTACTACTCAAGTATAAGAGCCGAAGAACTATTTAACCGGGGATCAAGAACCAATCTATTTGAAATTATCTTTTTTCCTATAGTCAAATTTATTTATAATTATTTTTTAAATTTAGGATTTTTTGACGGTCCTTCCGGCTTTACCTACTCTTTTATGATGAGCTTTCATTCTTTTTTGGTCAGAGCAAAACTTTACCAGTTTTGTCATTCCCGCGCAGGCGGGAATCCAGACGTTCCTGGATCCCCGTTTTCACGGGGATGACTACATAAATTAAGTTATAAATATTTTATTTTTACTTACTTGTTTTCTATTCTCCCTAGGTCAATTAGGAAGAGTTTCTTTTTTTAATCAACAAGTAAATTTTTATTTATATGAAGTTGCCTTAACATTCAATCTTTTTATTCTTTTTTGGAAATATCGTTTTCAACCAATCAAAGAAGCCTGGAAGAAATTTAAACCATTATTTTTCTTTCTAATAATCCTATTAATTTCCCTATTAATTGATTGGCAAAAATACAGTTTATTTAACAATATAGTTGGTTTTTTATATCTTTTTCGTCTCGTTTTATATTTTTCCACATATTTTTTTTACCTTAGATATCACGTCAAAATAGATAAAAAATTTTCAAAAGTTATTAGAAATGGGGTTTTTATTATTGCCGTTCTAACGATTATTTCAACAGTTATTCAATATTTTCTTTATCCGGATCTTAGAAATTTATTTTACCAAGGTTGGGATCCTCATCTATACCGGACTTTTGGAGTTTTTTTTGATACCTCAGTCGCGGCAGCAATTTTTGGAATTTTTTTCCTGACTATTAATCAACCTATTGTCAAAATGATTTATTTGTTATTAGTTGCCCTTAGCTTCTCTCGCTCGATTTATCTTGGCCTATCTTTAACACTAATCTATTTGTTTATTCAGCAAAAACAATTCAAAAAAATAGTTTTGTTTTTATTATTTTTTGTAACTTTAATTTTCTTTCTTCCAAAGCCCTCCGGTGAAGGAGTTAACTTAAAAAGACTTTATTCAATTGAATCAAGAATTGAAGATTATCGAGAGGGAATTAGTCTTTGGAAAAATAAGCCTGGTTTTGGATATGGTTATAACAGAATTCGTTATGTTAAGAACAATGACTCGATTCATTCTGGAGCAGCTTTCAGTTCCAGTTTTCTGACAATTTTAGTTTCCTCCGGAATTATAGGGTTATTAAGTTTTATTTGGGTTTTATGGAGTTTAAGAAGATTAAATAAAATAGCACCAATTTTATTGATATTTTTATCTATTATTTCTTTATTTGATAACGTACTTCTACACCCTTTTATTTTGTTCCTGTTATTTATTAATCTTTCTGATAAATAATTTTTAGAGTCTTCGTTTCTATATTACCGGCAATATCTTGAGCTGTTGCCACAATCTGATTTTCTCCATCCTTTAAGCGAACCGTTGTCTCAAAATTTCCATTGGCATCAACCACGACTGGCAGATCATTAACGCGAACATAGGTCTCCTTATCCGTACTACCTTTAACTTTTATTTCTTGATTATTAGTTGTTGAGTTGTCTGAAGGTTCGATAATTTCTAATTTTGGCTTTTCATCTTTATAAAAAACTTTATAAGTGATAGTATTTTTTTCTATTTTATTATCTTTTGATTTTGCTCTAATATAGATATTGTTATCACCTTTTTCTAAATCACCGATTTCTTCGCTAAATGTATCAGAAGAAAATTCAATTTCCTTAACTTTTTTTGCGTTTATATAAAATTCCAAAACATCAAAATTTAATGTTGAACCTGAAATAATAATTCTTGCGCTGTTTGTAGCCTGAGGAATTGAGGAAATATCAATCGAACTGAAATTGTCCTCAATTTTTGATAATGGCTTCGCGGAAGGTTGGGGAAACAGACCGGAAATAAAGCTGGATGTGTTTAATAAAAGTCTAATTCCGAAAGTAAAAATAAAATATATTACAAGTAAAAAAACAGCAAAATATAAAATAATTTTATTTTTTAATTTTTTTTCCTGAACTTTTTCTAATCTTCTCATAGGGGTAAATAATTTTATCAAAAATTATTGAGAAAAAACAATCAAGACTTTTTTTATAAATTGTTATAATTTACATTATACATATGGATATTGTTCTTATACTCACTCTTATTCTCTTTAACGGCTTTTTTGCCATGGCTGAGTTCGCCATTATTTCTTCAAGAAAAAGCAAACTGAAAAATATGGCAATAGTCGGAAATCAAAAAGGAAAAATTGCTCTTCAGCTGGCTGAAAAACCCAACATATTTCTTTCAAGTATTCAGATTGGGATCACCTTAGTGACTGTACTTGCTGGTGCTGTGGGTGAAGATAAATTTGTGTCAAAAATTGCAACATTGATAAAACCCATACCTATTATTGGTTCATTCAATGAAGAAATTGCCTTTATATTTATTATTTCCAGTATCACATATCTTTCAATTGTACTTGGAGAGCTTGTGCCAAAGCGGATTGCCCTTGGAAATCCTGAAAAAATAGCATCGCTCGTTGCTCCTTTTATGCTTACTTTTTCAAACATTACTTCACCTATTATTAGACTATTAAGTATCTCAACAGAGTTTGTTTTTAAGTTAATAGGACTCAAGCCAGGAACCGCTTCACTTATTACTGAGGATGAAATTCGCATTCTTATTCGTGAAGGAGCTGATATGGGAATTTTCAGTAAAACAGAAAAAAAACTAATAGAACGAGCCCTTATGCTTGACGACTTGAAAGTTGGAATGCTCATGACACCAAAACATAAAATGACAGTTATAGATATTGAGAAATTTGTCGAAAAACCAAGACATTATTTGTCAAACTATCCACATTCACGTTTAATTCTTACCGAAGGAAAAAAAGATAAAATATTTGGGGTTATTCATGTAAAAGATTTACTTAGTTATTCTTTTGAAGATGATAAATTCAAGATAGATAAACTCAAAAAAATAGTCGATAAACCACATTTAGTACCTGAATCAATGAAGGCGATCAAAGTACTTGAGATGTTTCGGCATTCGCCGGTTCATATTGCTTTGGTTTTAGATGAGTTTGGAAGCATTCAAGGATTGGTAACTCTTAACGACATTCTTGAAGCTTTGGTTGGTGAGATTAAATCACAGACCCCACAAGATCTTTCTATCGTTGTGAGAGATGATAGCTCCCTTCTTATCGATGGAACAGTGCCAATATATGACTTAAAGAAAAAACTCCACTTACAGGAATTAAACAATAAAGATTTAAGTAACTATCAAACTGTGGCGGGTTTTGTTATTGCTCATTTTGAAAAAATTCCAAAAACAGGAGATTTCTTTGAAAAATCTGGCTACAAATTTGAAGTTATTGATATGGATAATAATAGAGTTGACAAGATATTGGTAAAAAAGATTGTTCTTTAGACTTATTTTTATGGCCACAGTATTGCTCCAGCTGAAACAATTAGAAAGATGCCTATAGCATTAAGCACAAAGGATAATAGAATAAATTGACTTGTCTTCAATTTTGAAATACCCATTAAACCAACTCCCAGTTCATCTGGAAGTGGAGAAGCGACTATTATTGCTCCGAGTACTGGAAGTGTCCAGCTAAAGTATTTTGTATGAACAAGGTGTTTTAGTTTGTCACTTCCAAAGAATTCAAAAAAATGTTTTATTTCGCTGATTAGACCCTTATTTCTTATATATTGAAAAATAATAAGATCGCCAACAACGGCGCCTATTCCTGCAATTATTCCTATCTTAATCGGATAAAGTGTTTCAGCAAGTAAAAGAAGCAAAACCGTGCCAATTGATACTGTAAATGTAGACACAAAAAGAATCCCACCAAAAAAAGCTCCGATGTAACCAAAATTTTCTAAGTGAAATATTATTTCTCGAAAAAAAGGAGTCTTAAGTAAAATAAGTCCAACAACAATACTTATTCCAAAATATGTAAGATTTTTAAAGTGATATCTTCGCCACCTTCTTTCTAATATATCCATAAAAAAAGTATATCAAAAGAGATATTTAACATGAGCGACCCTTTCTTTTATAATAAAACCAGCCAATAAGACAAACAATAATAAACACTAATAACACTTCTATTGCATTATCTGTATTGGCGATTAACGATCGGTATGCGGCTACTCCCAGATATAATAAGATAAAAATGCGGATAAAGGATCCAATAAAAGCTGAAACAATAAATGTGCGGATATTTAGTTTAATAATTCCGCAAACAAGAGATATAGGTGTTGTAGGTATGATTGGAATAGCACGAAGAAATATCAGAACAAAAATATCTTTCCATGATCCGTTAAAACGTCTGCCTATGTTTTCTACATCTTGATGTGAAGTATTAAACCACTTTCCGAACCGCCCAATGAAAAAATCCTCTGTCTTATCTGCCACAAAATAAAGAAAAATAGAGCCGATTGTTTTTCCAAAAACAGCAATACTTGTGAGTAGTAATATGTATAGAAACGTGAATTTTTGATTATAGGTAACTATTTTCGAGACGATTAAAAGAAGAGGAGAAGGTAGAAAAGGAAAAATTTCCTCAATGATCGATCCAAAAAAAACAATCAACTCGAGGGGTATCTGCGAAATAATATCCATAGTTGACATTAATTGTATATGGTTGAAAACACATTTACACTATGTTACTATTAAAAATAGTTACTGTCTAACATCGCCTTAGATGATGGGGAGCTAATAAAACGATTGGTCTAGTACATCTAGCGTTTTGAAGCAATGATCCATCATTAATTACAACCGGCCAAGACTTCAAAAGTTTTTGGTTGTAATTATGAAAAACACAAAGTTTTTTTCAGGAATAGGAATCGGCGCAACCTTTCTTCTCTTCTTTTCATTCTCCACAATCGTTAATTTTTTTACTGACTGGTGGTGGTTTTCTGAAGTAGGACAGACCGAGGTTTTTATCAAACCTCTTGTTACAAAAATCATTATTGGTCTTGTAACCGCCGTCATTACTCTAATCTTTTTACTTACTAATTTTCTCATTGCCGTGAGGTCAAAAACCGACTGGACCGTTCTTATACCTGAAGGATTACTTGGCACGCCGATCAGTCTTGACAGACGGGTATTAAAAAAATTGGGTATTATTGCCAGTATTGTTCTTTCTTTGTTTATTGGGTCTATTACCGCTGTAAATTGGCAGGAAATACTCAAATTCTTTTCCTCGACCTCTTTTGGAGAATTTGACCCTATTTTCAAAAAGGACATTGCCTTTTATATCTTTTCTCTACCGGTTTTTAATATAGGGCTGGGAATTCTTAGACTTCTGATTATTATTTCCCTTATCAGCAGTGGAATCGTATACTTTCTCAAAGGCAGCTTTAACCTTACTAATGTTTTTAAAAAATTTAAGTTTTCTGGAGAACCAAAAGCGCAACTGCATCTTGGAATACTGGTCTTTCTTTTTTTGATTACCGCCGCATTTGGCACCTATCTTTCCTTATTCAAACTCCTTTCCAGCCAAAGCGGTCCAATCTTTGGAGCCGCCTATACTGACATAGCTATTATGGTGCCTATCTTAAAAATTTCTATTGGTCTGACTGTTTTAGTGGCTGTTTTGACCCTGTTTTGGGGTATAAGCGGAAAACTCGCGCCACTTATTGCGGCAGTTTCCCTTTATGTTTTTATAGGACTTGTCTCAACAATAGTTCCGTCTATTTTTCAAAAATTAATTGTTGCTCCCAATGAACTGGTCAAAGAAACACCGTTTATCAAATACAATATTGCCGCTACCCGCCAGGCTTACGGCTTGGATAAAATAGAAGAGCGAAATATTTCGGCAGATAAGTCATTAACTTCGACAGATATTGCCTCAAATAACCTGACGATTAAAAACGTTCGGCTTTGGGATCGGGAACAACTACTTTCCACCTTTTCCCAGATTCAAGAGATAAGAACCTACTATGAATTTGTCTCCGTTGACAACGACCGGTATTTTATTAATGATGAAATCCGGCAAATCATGCTTTCACCAAGAGAGTTAGCTACGGAAAGTCTGCCCAACCGAAGTTGGATTAATGAAAAACTGAGTTTTACCCACGGATATGGAGTTGCAGGAGGACCGGTCAATCAGGTGACTGCCGAGGGATTGCCGGTTTTGTTTGTCAAAGATCTGCCGCCAAAATCAGAATTTAAGCAGCTGACCGTCAATCGTCCGGAAATATATTACGGCGAACTGACCAATGACTATGTGATTGTCAAAACTAAATCAAAAGAGTTTGACTATCCTAAAGGAGAGGAAAATGTCTACAGCACCTACCAAGGTAAAGGAGGAGTAAAGATAGACTCGCTTCTTAAAAGATTATTTTTTGCCATTAAATTTAACTCACTCAAATTATTTTTATCAAACGACGTCACATCCGAAAGCCGTATTCTCTATCACCGCAATATTAAAGAACGAGTGGAGAAGATTGTTCCATTTCTGACTCTTGACCGTGATCCGTACGCCGTCGTGGCTGATAATAAAATCTACTGGATCTATGATACCTATACAAAAACTAATAACTATCCTTACTCTCAACCACTGGTCCTTAACGGAGGCCCTTCGACTTCGCTCAGGGTAAATTACATCAGAAATTCAGCGAAGATTGTTGTTGATGCTTATGATGGTTCGATATCTTTTTATCAATCTGATACCGCGGACCCTATTATCCGCACCTATGCTAAAATTTTTCCCAATCTTTTTCAGCCGATGAATAAAATGCCAAAAAGTCTAGTTTCCCACCTTCGTTATCCGGAAGATATCTTCAGTCTCCAAACAGCAGTCTATACAACCTACCACATGGATAACCCGCAGATTTTTTACAATAAAGAAGATCAGTGGGAAATCCCAACTATCAGCGAGGGACAGGAACAAGGTACCGCAGATGCAGTTCAACAAATGACTCCTCGGCATATGATTATGAAACTGCCGGGTGAAAAGAAAGAAGAATATATCCTTATGCTTCCGTTTACCCCTCGCGGTAAAGACAATCTTTCCGCCTGGATGGTAGCCAGAAACGACGGAGACAGTTTTGGAAAACTGATTGTCTACCGTTTTCCAAAACAAAAACTTATTTTTGGCCCAAAGCAGGTCATCGGCCGCATTAATCAGGATGCTGAAGTCAGCCGTCAGATTTCTCTATGGGATCAGAAAGGGTCACAGGTTATCCAAGGTCCGCTCCTTGTTATTCCAATTGAAGAATCACTCATCTATGTAAGACCGCTCTATCTTAAAGCAGATACTGGCAAAATCCCAGAACTTAAGCGAGTCATTGTTGCCTATGAAAATAAAATTGCTATGGAAGAAAATCTTGAGGCAGCCCTTTCAAGAATATTTGGAGTAACAGAGAAAACAGATAAACCGACTGTTACTGTTGATCAGCCAACAAATGATCTGTTTAAACAAGCGCAAGAACTATACGATGAGGCAATCCGTTCTCAAAAAGAGGGCGACTGGGCGCGCTATGGAGAGGTAATAAGACGATTAGGAGAGATTTTAAAAAAAAGATAAATGGAACAAACATCATTATTCAAAAAGGGGTTAACTTCTTATAAGGTCCAGACTTTACTTGAGAAATTTGGATATAACGAAATTTCTGAAGTCAAGCAATTTACCTTAATAAAATCGATTATAGGGCAGTTTGACAATGTTTTAATCCTTCTTCTTATTGCCGCCGGCGTTGTCTCATTTTTCGTCGGTGAACGGCTTGACAGCTTATTTATTTTTCTTATTGTTATCCTCAATGCTTTTTTTGGTTTGTACCAAGAATTCAAAGCAGAAAAAGCTCTTTCATATCTGAAAAAGCTGACTATCACGACCATTCGTGTCATTCGGGATGGAAAAGAACAGCAGATTGACGGCAGGTTTCTTGTACCGGGTGACCTTATTTATATCGAAGAAGGAGCTAAAATACCAGCCGACTGTCAGATAGTTGAATCACGAAATCTTGAAATTAACGAAGCCTCTCTTACCGGCGAATCATTACCGGTTGTAAAAAACATTCATGACCCAAACAGTAATCAACTGTTTATGGGAACAGTCGTGGCTAAAGGACGAGGATACGCGCAAGTGTTGAAAACCGGAAATTATACAAAGTTCGGAACGATTGCCAAAACCTTATCAACAATCAAAGAAACAAAGACACCTTTGCAGAAAAAACTCGATGGTTTTACCAAGCAAATAGGCATCATTGGAATCGCCGCCTCATCAGTTGTCTTTATTCTTTCCTTTATTCAAGAAAAAAGTTTGATTGAAAGTTTTATCTTTGCCGTGAGCTTAGCAGTAGCGGCCGTTCCTGAAGGACTACCGGCTGTTATGACGATTACTTTAGCGATTGGAGTGGAGCGGATGGCCAAGAAAAAAGCCATTGTCCGCAAACTTAATGCTATCGAAGCTTTAGGATCAATTACCGTGATAGCCACTGATAAAACCGGCACACTGACTGCAAACCAAATGAGAGTTAAGAAAATTTTTGTTGAAAATAATGTCTATGAAATAACAAATCCTCCTCTTCTAACCAATCAGCCATTTTCCAAAATTGTCCTTAACGGTATTTTGTGTTCTACGGCCGCACTTGTGACAAAGATTGATCATGGAAAAGATTTTGATATTATAGGCGATGCGACTGAAGGTGCTCTTCTCCTTATGGCTCACAAAGTTGGGATGATTCCTGAAGAAATCAGAGAAAAGTGGAAGATTATTGATGAACTTTCCTTTAATCCAGTTACCAAACGGATGACAGTGGTTGTGACCTTAGGAAAGGTCCGACCTTATATAATATTTTCTAAGGGAGCTCCAGAGTCTATTCTTTCAATCTCTTCTCAGATCTTAATTGGAAATAAACCTACACTTCTTACTCCTCATCATATTAGTCGGATTGAGAACGAATTTGAACGTTTTGCTAGGCAAGGTCTGAGGATGATTGCTTTTTCCTATAAAGAAAATGATAATAGTGATTTTGAGAAAGATCAGATATTTTTGGGGTTTGTTGGCATTGCCGATCCCATCCGCGAAGAGGTATTTGCGGCGGTAAAAAAAACTCAGGAAGCGGGAATAAAAGTGATAATGATCACCGGAGATAATCTTCTGACTGCTGAAGCAATCGGGATTGAAACCGGAATCATTAAAGTGGGAGAAGATATCATGACCGGTACTCAACTTGATGATTATTCTGATGAAGAACTAATACCTATTTTGGCAAAAGTTAAAATCTTTGCCCGTACTTCGCCCGTTCACAAATATCGTTTAGTAAAGCTGCTGCAAAAGCAGGGTGAGATAGTAGCGGTCACTGGTGACGGCGTTAATGACGTATTAGCTCTGAAACAAGCTGATGTAGGAGTGGCGATGGGAATTACCGGTACTGATGTGGCCAAAGAAACAGCCCATATGATTATTACCGATGATAACTTTGCCACTCTTGTTGGTGCGGTTGAAGAAGGAAGAAACATCTTCAACCATATTAAAAATGCCATAAAGTATCTTTTAGCCTGTAACATAGGTGAGGTAATCTATGTTATTGTGGCCGTTATCTTTCAACTCCCAATCGTCACAGCTCTGCAACTTCTCTATATTAATCTTGTTACCGACGGACTACCGGCGATGGCCCTTGCCTTTTCACCAAATGATAGTAATATCATGAGAGAAAAACCAAGACGGGTGATGACGATTCTAGGAAAGCATGATTTTAAATATATTTTTTTAGTGGGTGTTTTCACCGCAGTTCTTGCCTTTTTGTCTTTTCTTCCTTCACTAATCTTTTCCCAACCAAAAATAGCCGTCACCCTTGTATTTACCTCAATCATTATCATCCAACAGTTTATCCTCGTTGATATATGGCTTTCTCATAAATCAATATTTACTCATTTTTCCCTTCTAAAAAAACCAATCTTTGTGATTGGGTTTTTCTTTCCTTTTATTCTCCATCCTTTTATTATCTATAATTCATTTTTCCAAAACGCGTTCTCTGTTACCTCTCTGTCTTTTTGGTATATTTTCTCTTCAATTTTTATATCTCTTCTTATTTTTATTCCTCTGGAGTTATTTAAAAAAATTGTGAGCCGACGGTCAGACTTGAACTGACCACCTACTGTTTATCCCAGTAGTATTTACAAATTTGCTGAGCGAACATATAACTTAGTTCGAACTCATTTTGTTTCAAACCTTTAACAAGAATATTATCCTGACTTACCATATTTAGTAGGCTTAAGTTTCAAAAAATGTGTTACTATAAGGTAGATTAAACTGCTATACTGCT
>CAYHOJ010000007.1:0-21199 GCA_964358305.1 uncultured Gammaproteobacteria bacterium
TCATTCAATTGCAAAAAATGTTAGTACTGTAGTACTAAATATGGTAAGTCAGGATGAATTCTTGATAAAATAGGTTCGTAAGAAGTTGTATATTCGCGCAATTTAGATTCTCCCAATCTTCCAAACCCCTTTTTCTCTAAAGGCCGGAATTGATTGACGTCTTGCAGAATTTAACAAAGAATGAAATGAGCTCTGATTATTTTCTGCATATTTTGAGAGAGGAATTATTTCAAGACCGTCTAAATACGTAAGTCTTTTGTGTAAGGATTCAAGAGCTGCGAGTTCAACAACACGGATCATAGGTTTGAAATCGTGAGAATCATCATACAATCGAAGCGCTTTGTAATACGATTCTTTTTCTTTGTTTCGGACTATAATTGGCGGAAATCCTTCACGTGTCAATAAATAATTATTTATTACCCTGCCGATTCTTCCGTTGCCATCTATAAATGGATGAATACTTTCAAATTCGGTATGCAACATTGCTATTCGATGAATAAATGGAATTTCTATTTTAGAATTGTAATTAATCAATATTTCTTGGATTCTAACGACTATAAATTCTGGCGGTAAACCAATATGTCCACCTACTTGGACCATCTCTCCATTCTGTCGAAATAGCCCTGCTACTTCATCGCGAATATTTGTCAGTAGCATTTTATGAAGAAGTAAAATCATATCAATGGTTAATGGTTGTTTTGGAGCAATTTTTTTTATATAACCGTAAACTAAGGCTAAATTTTTCGCTTCAAAAACCTCTCTCAAAGACACATGTCTACTAATTTCTTGTTGAAGAAGTATTTTTTCTGTTTCCGGAAGTGTAAGAGTTGAGTTCTCAATCGCATTAGAGTTATAAACCCGTTCAGCAATCTCAATATCGTCAACCATCGTCAGCAAAGACTCTTTTTCTTTACTTCTAAAATGATATTTAGTAAATAACTCTGATATTCTCTGTAATCTAGTTAATTTCATAGAGAAATACTATCATATTAACGCTATTTTGTCATATCCCGTTAATCTGACAAAATAAATCATTAAATTAACGGTATAAGTCTTCATAATATCCTCATTGTATGTTTGAGACTTTTTGTCCTCTTTTGAAAATTGAGCGGGCAAAGCTTTGGAGTTGTGCATTCTTGGACCATCCTGAAGATTGTAATGAATGTGAGGCTGAGTAGTATTTCCGGTGTTTCCACAAAGACCTAGGACATCTCCCTGTTTTACTTTATCACCAACTTTGACTTTGATTGAATTATGTTTGAAATGACATATTAAGCTATATTCTCCATTTTGATGATCAATAATAACTGCGTTACCTACTCCAACACTTCGATCTCGCTCACCAACCAAAACATCAAACGATCCGTTAATTACTTGAATAACCACTCCATCACCTGGAGCTAATACTTCAGCACCAAAAATAGGATAGTCTTCCAGGGCTTTTTCTTTTCCAGTATTTTCAGTTCTAAAATCATAAGCGTAAAGTTGATTTTGGGGTCCTTGATCGGCTGGTCGAAAATGATTATTGATTGAGGCATCTCTTCCACCGTTACTGACTAGAAAAGTTCCATTGAATGGAAGAATTAAATTTGTTTTGGTTTTATAATCCATTTAAATTTTGTTTGAATACTCAACATATAATTTTTCTTTATCATCTCGAAGTCGATCAAGTTGTTTTTCAACATTTTTCATCGCCTCATGAATGTGAGGTTTTTTACTAAAATCTAGAGCATTATTTAATTCCGCATATTGCGTGATTAATTGATGATGGCGAATATCAAGAGCTTTTCTAATTAGTTCCCACTGGATATGAATACTTAAAGTATGCCATTCAGCAAAGTTTTGTAATGATTTGGGATCGTACTCACCAAAATTGATTGCTTGTTGTAAAGTTAGATTAGATTTTGCGGTAGGTTGATTTGACGAGAGATTTTTTTCTTTAGGTTCATCTTCATCCATGGAATAATTTTAACAGATTCGTTGATTTTTTATGCCTTTAAAATAAATTGTTCTATTTTATTTTCCCATTCTCCTGGTTTCATTTTGTCTCCAAAACGATGACCGCCACCAGAGACTAATACCAACTCAATATTTGGATTTTTCGATTTTGCTTCGTAAGCCTGACTAATTGGAACTACCATATCATCGGATCCGTGAAACCATAATATTGGCATTTTAAGATTTGGTATAACTTTAATGGCGTTTAGATTAACCAAGTCTTCGTAAAAATCATATTTCATAGGGACACCCCAAACATTTGCTACTCCGTTTGATTTCCAATTTTTAAATTCCTTTTGATCAATGGTTGACTCGACGCATATATGAGCTTTTACAGCCGCGCAATTAAGGATAATTCCTTTAACATTTGGAGAATATATTGCCGAATTTAATGTTACTAATCCACCAAGACTTGAACCGATTAATATTATTTGAGAATTATATTTTTTATCAACAAAATCAATAACCGACTTAATATCTTTTACACGATTACTAAAGCGAAGTTCATTGATTGGTTGATTTTTTTGAGTTCCATTATTTGATAGATCTATTGATACGTAATTAATATTATTTTTTGACGCAAATTCTATAAGTTGTTTGTTGTCTTCGGCAACTTTTTCTTTTGAACCTAAATAACCTCCATGTGATTCAATTAGAGTAAATTTTGGTGTTAATGATGTTTCAAAAACTAAAATAGATATTTTTTTCCCAGATTTACTAAGTAATTCATTGGAATACTGCATTAGAATAATTGTATAGTATTATTTAGATGAAAAAGACTTTAAAGTACTGTTGGAGAATTCTTCAATTATCTTGGGCCGCAAATAGATTTTACGCCATATTGTCCGTTGTAGGAACAATTTATCAAAGTACTTTGTATCCGTTCATTTTAGTTTTGGTTTTATCAAAACTACTTGACCTTTTAGGTAGTCGTCAAACATTAAATTTATCTGATTTAACAGGTTTAATTATCTCTTTTGTTATATCTACGTTAGTACTTATGATTATTACAAGTTTTCTTGAAACTCAATCAGTTCTTCTGGATACTCGAATGGATAATTATATTGATCTTCAAATACAAAAAAAACTGACTCAACTTGATCCGGCCACTTTTGAAAATTCAGAATTTCAGAATCTTTTGTCACAACTTGAAGGTGTGAAGGGAACAATCGGAGTCAACGTAATGCGTATCACCGCGATTATTGATTCTGCTTTTAAATTTATTACTGCATCTATTGTTGTCTCTATTACTTTCCCCCTATTTGTCCCCTTAATGTTAGTAGCTGTCATACCTTCCTTTTTTTCCCTTGATCAATATAGAAATAAGGTCTGGAAATATTTTGTTGAAGAACGATCTTTACTAGTTCGAGTTTCCCAATATATTAAAAATCTATTATCTCAAGATGGTACTTCCAAAGAAGTAGCTATATATAAAACCGGAGATGTCCTTTATAACAAAGTTAAAAACCATCAAAAACTATATACTCAAAAATTTACAAAAGCATCAGAATCAGGATTGCCAAGCGTCATTGGTACCCGTTTAATTGAATTCGTCGCCTTTCTTTTTACCCAGTTTCTTAATCTTAAAGCGGTTTTAGCTGGCTCTTTGGGAATAGGGCAATTTACTCTTTATTTTCAACAAACTCAAAATATTATGCTTGGAGCCCATGGCGTGCTTGATCACTATTCAAGTATAAATATGCGAAATAAATATATAGAAAAATATTTTGAATTTATGGCTCTGACAAGAGTAGTCCATTCTCCAAGTGAAGCGGTAGCAGTTCCACCTTATCCCTTTCCGCCTATTATCGAATTCAAAAATATTTCTTTTAAATATCCAAACACAAAAAGATATATTTTGAAAAATTTTAATTTGACTATAAAAAATGGTGAGAAAGTTGCTTTAGTTGGTGAAAATGGAGCCGGTAAAACGACTTTAATAAAATTACTATTGAGATTTTATGATGTGACCGATGGGGAAATTTTAATAAATGGAGTTAATATAAAAAATGTCAATCTTGAAAAGTTTTACTGCGAAATAGGTGCTTTATTTCAAGACTTTATAAAATATCAATTTACTTTTAAAGAAAACGTATATTTTGGTGATCAAAAACAAATTAATAATCTTGAATTATTGAAAGATGTGATTAAAAAATCGGGCGCTGATGAATATTTAAAAGATTTGCCAAATAAATTCGATCAAATCATCGGGAAAATGTTTAAGGACGGTGTTGATTTATCAGGAGGACAATGGCAAAAACTCGCTCTTGCTCGAGCTTTCTTCAAAAATGCTCCAATTCTCATTCTTGACGAACCAACCAGCGCAATTGACGCGAAAGCCGAGTATGAGATATTCCAGAGAGTCCAGGAATTACAAAAAGATAAAACAGTAATAATTATTTCTCACCGTTTTTCAACAGTCCGGAATGCCGATAGGATTCTTGTTTTAAACGACGGAGCAATCATTGAAGAAGGAAGTCATGAAGTGCTCATGAAGATAAAAGGATTATATGCCGAGCTTTTTAACATACAAGCGAAGGGATACAAATAAAAAATTATTGAGTAAGTAGTTATTTAAGTGTTTTATTATTTCAACTTCATTGATTCTAGTTTGCCTATTTTTTCAAGATACTTATTATATGGCAAACTAATTACATTGTTTGGACTAAGACCAAACTCTTTTTCAAATCGTTCATGCTGACCTTCTGGAAAATCTAGAATAATCGAATAGAGAAAGTCGTTGATCATATAAAGCCCAACAATCCCATCTTTATATTCATAATCTGTGTACGCCATTTTAACTATGTCAACCATTTTGTAACCTTTATCTTTTAACCATCGCAAACCTTTCTCGGTGCTTTTCATCGGATTTTTTTGTTTGAGTATATATTTTCCGTCAATCTCATCTAGCATGTGAATTTCGTTTCGATCGATATATTTAACAAGTTTCATTACGTCATTATTTTCCTGCTGTGTGTAATAATGAGCTGTGGCGACTTCCCTTCCTTTTATTGCACCTTTTTCATTTAATAATTTTAAAATTTTTATAAAAGAATCTACTCGATACTTTTTTTCCTGGTGCTTCATACAAATATTTATTTAAAAGATTTTATTGTTTTAATAAAAATTTCAAGCCCACTATCTAAAATATTTCTTCCAGTAGTTAGTGGAGGCATTATTTGAAAACTAAAACTATCTGCGTTAGCTAAATGTAATCCTTGACTTCTAGCTTTTTCAATAAATTTCATCATATTAAAATCTTTCAAACCGTTAGTTAATCTAACTCCAATCTCCATTCCTATACCGTTAATATCTTCAACAAAAGAAATCTTTTTTAATTCTTCTCTCAGGGTTTTCATAATATAATTTCCGTCTTGCTCTGCTTTTTCCCAAACTTTATCTCGCAGGTGGATCTCTAAGGTTTTTAGGGCTCCTGCAACATTGAGTGGACTCCAACCAAAAGTAGACTGAGGATTTGATTTTGAAAAAGTTTTTTCGGCAATTTCTTGAGAGGTAGCAGTTGCCGCAACTGTTGCTCCGTTTCCAATTCCTTTAGCAAACGTAACGATGTCAGGAACAACATTTTCATGATTCATACCATATAGTTTTCCCGTTCGGGAAAATCCCGTTCCAACTTCATCAAGAATTAAAAGAACTTCATATTTTTTTGTCAATTTTCTAACCTCTGTTAGAAATCCTTTTGGCGCAATAAAAGTTGAACCCCAACCCGTGATGATTCCAGATTCGGTGATAAATGCGCCAATTTCTTTATCTGACTTTAATATTTTTTCAAATTCAAATAGAAAATCAGCCAATATTTGATCTTCATTTTTGTCATGAAAATTAACTCTTGGATATTTTAATTGAATATGATCTCTAAAGTCTAAAAAAATGGCTTTCGATATTGGATATTCTGGAGAATAACCAAGTTGAAGCGTTTGATAAAGCGATCCATGAAAAGTATCTCTGAAAGATATAATTTTTCTTTTGCCGGTGTAAGCGCGAGCTGTTTTTATCGCCATTATATTTGCCGTAACGCCACTAACTTCTCGTGTAATTGCAGTCAGTGTTTTAGGAAGTGACGAGGTTAGTTTTTCAGCATATTCTTCTTGGATGGGATCGGCCAACCACATTGAAGTATAAATATTTTTCTTAGCTTGTTTGGCAATCGCATCATTGACTTCTTTGTTGTTCCATCCTAAATTAACAACATTCCAACCTGAAGTAAAATCAATTAATTCATTTCCCTTTTCATCCCAGATATAACTATCTTGTGCTTTTGAAATCTTAAATTGATATTCAGAAAAAATGTTATAAATAATCTTATTCTTAATCATATTTGGATTTATAAATTTTAACACAAAAAAACTTCCTGTTGACAAAATATTGATTGCGGTGTACATTTGAAAAGTTAGTTTTGACAAAGGGGTCGAAAGACTTAAAAGGAAATCACGGTGAAAAGTCCGTGGCTATGCCGTAACTGTTAAAGCCAGAAAACTTACCTTTGTTTTTACCGAATTACCGACTTTCGAGCGAAAAGTCTAAGGTCTATGTTTAAAAGAAATATCTTTAAAATTCTGGCGGTAGTTTTTTTTCTTCTTGCAGGAGCTACTTTTTATAATTCAAATAGAAATAAACAAACTCAACTGGTTGAATCGATTAAACCAATTCCTACCTCTAGTAAGGGTTTGATAAATCAAACCCCTACACAGATTAAACCGACTCAATTGATTCAACCAACACAATATATTATTCCAATATCAATTACAAAAGGGTCGGAGAACCCGACCCCTACAAATATTCCCCCAACATCCGCACCACAAGGTCTTAAAGTTTTGCTGTCGATCAACGGTTCATCAGTCGGAACTATTGATCTATCCGCCGGCGCTAATCAATGTGACGTCTTGAGCCAAGCCCTATCTCAAGGAAAGATACAAAGTCTAAATATGAGGTACAACAATGATATGGGTACAAATGCTGTCTATCAGATCAATGGAGTAGGAAAAGAAAATGCCGTTTGGTGGGGATTTAAAGTCAACGGCCAATCCCCAAGTCAGGGTTGTAGTTATATAAAAGTTAACGATGGAGATAGTGTGCTGTGGGAGTATGTTGGAAATTGACAAGCACTGGATCCCCGACTAGATCGGGGATGACATACAAAACATTATGAAAAACTTTTTTATAAAAACTTTTGCTATAGTTTTTTTAGTTTTTTTTGTTGTAAAAACTGCTTCAGCCGATGCGGTCATTGATAACGGATTAAACTATCTAAAATCAAAACAGGATGCAACTGGCCGGATCACTAACGGATTTTCAGCTCCATCGCAATGGTCGGCGATTGCTTTTGTTGCAAACGAAGTTGATATTTCTACAATTAAAAACCCATCTGTTTCTTTGCAGGAATTTTTGACAAGTAATATCCCCAGTGAACCGTCAGCGGCCACCGATTGGGAAACAAGAATTTTAGCGATCGTGGCAACGAACGGAGATCCAACTAATTATGGAGGAACAAATTATGTCACCCATCTCGAAAGTTTTTATAACAACAATCAGTTAGGAGATGAATGTTCTTTAAATGATGATATCTTTGGACTCTTAGCTGAAGTGGCCGCGGGCCCCACTTCATCTACTCAAATAAAACAGGCTGTTTTAAGTTTTCTTATTTCAAAACAAGATCCGACTGACGGCGGATTCGGCTACTCTGCTCCGGGTTGCTTATATTATTCAACTTCGGCTGATATGACAGGAGCAGCTATTCAAGCGTTGGTTGCTGCCAAACAAAATAACTTGACAGATTCTAACCTTGATAGTTCAATTGATCGTGCTAAAAATTATCTTTTAGTAAATCAAAGTACCGATGGCGGATTTGGATATTACGGCTCGAGTGATACCGATACAACCGGTTGGGTTTTGATGGCTTTTAATGTTCTTGACATGAATGATTCAACAGCTTCGGCCCAGACTAAAAATTGGTTGATTACCCAACAGTCAGGAACTGATGGCGGATTTTTAGCTTATAATTATGGTTTAAGTTCATATGTTTCAAACTCAACTACCACAGCCCAAGCTTTAATTGGTCTTTCCGGCAAAAGCTGGATTTTAAAAATTTTTGATCCAACAAACATTACACCAACACCAACAACAGGGTCGGGAAACCCGACCCCTACTATAACTCCAACACCAACTCCCCTTGCCTCGCCGAAGCCAACGGCGGAGGCGGGAACACCGACGTCAACTCCGACGCCAACCGCAACACCACAACCAACGTCAATTCCTACTCCAATACCAACAATTATCATCACAACAGGGTCGGGAAACCCGACCCCTACAGAAATGCCAACACCTATACCAACATCCGGACAAATCCTCGGCGTTAAAACAACCGAAACAAATAAAAAATTTCCCTTTCAAGCAATTGTCTTTCTTGGATTAGGTATCTTGTCACTGATAATCCATAAAGGTATAATGTAGCTGATGAAAAAGTTTTTTTTACTGATTTTATTAAGCCTATTTGGCATTGCTGATGCTGCTTATTTGACTTTTGAACATTATCAACAGATAGTCCCCCCTTGCACTGTTAACCGACTGCTTCCGATTGCCTCAGACTGCGGCATAGTCTTAAGAAGCCCATATTCGATCATGCTTGGAGTTCCTCTGGCCGTTTTCGGAGTCATTCAATACTCAGTTCTTTTGATTGTTTTAATACTCTTAATAATTTATAAGAAAAAAATTCTTTCATATTTAATTATTCTTCAATCAATAATCGGAGCGATTTTTTCTTTATATTTTATGTACGTTCAATTAGTAATTTTAAAAAGTATCTGTACTTATTGCACGTTATCAGCATTAATAAGTTTTGCAATATTTTTTCTTATCTCAAAGATTTTTCATAAAGAAAGATTTTCTCTCCGCTTGAATATAATTGCCTTTACTTATCAAAATATAATCAAGCCTGTTCTTTTTCTATTTGATCCGGAGTTTATTCATAACATCATGGTTGCCCGAGGAGAATTAATTGGAAAAACTTTTTTGAAAAATTATTTTAACTGGAAATTGAACTATCAATCATCAAAACTAAAACAAAAAATCTCCGGAATTAATTTTGTTGGACCGGTCGGTCTGGCAGCTGGATTTGATTACAACGCAAAATTAACTCAAATCCTCTACTCGCTCGGGTTTGGATTTCAAACTGTTGGAACAATCACTAATTTATCATACGAAGGAAATCCAAAACCTCGTTTAGGCCGCCTCCCAAAATCCCGATCTCTGATGGTTAACAAAGGATTTAAAAATATGGGTGTTATAAAAACTTCTGAAAAACTGTCACCTTTAAACTATAAAATTCCGGTAGGGATCAGCATTGGTGTTTCAAACAATAAATTAATTACCGATTTGAAAGACGGTATTAATGACATACGTAAATCATTTCTGACTTTTGAAAAGTTCAAGATAAAAAATAGTTATTATGAAATCAATATAAGTTGTCCTAATTTGATTAATAGTTCAATTGATTTTTATAAACCTGAAAATTTTAACAGGTTACTTCAATCGATTAAACGATTAAAGTTAAGGAAGCCGATTTTTGTGAAAATGCCAATTGATAGAAACAATCAGGAATTTTTGGAAATACTAAAAATTGTTAGTCAATTCACTTTTATAAAGGGAGTGATTGTTGGTAATCTTTTCAAGGATAAAAAAAGCCCCCTACTTGATAAAAACGAAGTGAAAAAATTTAAAGTTGGATATTTTTCCGGCAAACCGTGTGAAACAAGATCAAACGAACTTATCAAATTAACTTATAAAAAATACAAAAATAAATTAATTATCATCGGCTGTGGCGGAGTTTTTAGCGGTCAAGACGCTTATGAAAAAATAAAACTCGGCGCGTCATTAATCCAATTAATTACGGGAATGATTTTTCAAGGACCACAGTTGATCTCGCAGATCAATCTAGAGTTGGAGGAATTGTTGGAGAAAGATGGGTATAAGAATATAAGAGAAGCAGTCGGTAGTGCTGTCATCCCCTTGAAGAAGGGGATCCAGTCGATAATTACATTTTAAAAGGTGATTTTAGTCTGGATTCCCGCCTCCCCTTCGATGGAACTCAGGGTAAACGCGGGAATGACGAGTCACTCTTAACTTTTGAATTATTATTATGAAAATCATTAATCAAACTTCCGCCGGTGGAATTGTGTTTAAACTAGTCCCTAGTCCCCAGTCCCTAATCCCTAATCGTTTCTGGCTCATATGTCAACACTCCCAACACAAAGGCTGGGTCTTTCCTAAAGGTTTTGTTGGTGATGTCAATAAAAATGAATCGAATGAAACCGCCGCCCTTCGGGAAGTGGGGGAAGAAGGAGGTATTAAGGCTAAAATTATCAATAATCAACCGATCAAGACTCAATATTCGTATACTTTGGAAGGGAATTTAATCAAAAAAACTGTTTATTATTTTCTTATGGAGTACGTTTCCGGTGATCCAAAAGATCATGATTGGGAAATGGCCGATGCAAAGTTTGTTCCTGAGGTTGAAGTAAAAAAAACTTTAACCTATCCGTCAGATATTGAAGCTTTCACAAAGGTCCTCCAAGGATTATAATGTTTTTATGAAGGAATCTAAATCAGTAAACCGGCTGACGATCTTTAAATACAATGCCATTCTTTCCATTCTTTTCTTTCTGTCTTCAACTTTTTATTTAGGAATCCAAATAAAAAACTACAGTTTTACCGATTACACTATTTCTCAGATGAGTTATTTTCTCAGTAAAGATCAATTGTCAATTTTTAATTTGTTATTTTTTATTAAGTGTTTTTTGGACTTGAGTTTTGCTTACTACATTTTTAAATTTTATAACTTGCGATTAAAAACGTTACCTGCTGCGGTTTTACTTGTGGCAATTTTGTCTTTTGGATTATTAGGTTTTTTTTCAGTCAATCAATTTCCTTTGATTCATTTAATAATTTTTATTATTACTTTTTTTTCTTGGATATCCTCTCAATATACTTTATCTAAGCTCACCAACGACGAAAATTTTATCCATTTTTCAAAAATTTTAATTCTTTTTGAATCTGTTTTGGCAAATTTATTTTTATTTTTAAATTATTTCAATGCCATATCAGAATCAATATTTATTCTTTTAGTCTTTCTTTGGTTAAGTATTTTTATAGGTAGGTATTTGAAGTAAAAATCTATTTTAGCTTGTCAGAAAGCTCTAGAGCGGGATACGAGAATTGAACTCGCTTCTCTACCTTGGCAAGGTAGCATACTACCGGTGTACTAATCCCGCATTAGGATCGTTTACCGTTATATTCTACCAGAGCCCGTCGTAATATCTCAATCGCTTTTTCTAAATCGTGGACATTTAATACGTAAGCAATTCTCACTTCATCTTCTCCCATTCCCTTTGTACCGTAAAATCCAGCAGCCGGTGATAACATCACAGTCGCTTTTTTATAACGAAAATCAGTCAATAGCCATTTACAAAACTTTTCCGCATCTTTTACTGGAAGTTTTACAATTGTATAAAAGGCTCCCTCTGGTTTCTCCAAGAAAATACCAGCAATTTTTCTTAAACCTTCGTATAGAACATCCCGACGTGTCCAATATTCTTTGTTTACATTTTTAAAGTAATCCTCTTTTACTTCTGTCAATTTGGCTGCCATTATCTGACCTATAAGCCCAGCAGACAATCTTCCTTGAGCGATTTTTAAAATACCCTCCATGAGCTTTTCATTCAAAGAAATCAGGGTTCCAAGCCTGGCTCCACAAAGACTATAACGTTTAGACATGCTATCAAGAAGAATAATATGATCCGGTAATTTTTTTATGTAATTTAAAATAGAAATATGTTTCTTTCCGTCATAAACAAATTCTCTATATACTTCATCGCTGATTAAAAATAAATTGTGTTTTTTTGCTATACCAACCAACATGTCCATTTCTGTTTTTGTATAGACAGTACCTGTTGGATTATTGGGATTACAAATAAGAATTGCTTTAGTTTTTTTACTAATTTTTTTTTCTATTTCAAATTTCTCCGGCAAATGAAAACCGGTTTTTCCAAAGGTTAAAACAGGAACCAGTTTGACTTCATTAGTCGCCGCATAAGAATTATAATTGGCATAATAAGGCTCAAAAACAATTATTTCTTCACCTTGTTCACAAGTGGCAAAAAAAGCCATCGATATTGCTTCAGAGCCTCCAACTGTTATCTGGATATGTTTTGTTTGAATGACGGTATGACCAAGTTTATGATAATATAACCTTTTAGCACTTAATAAATCTGGGTGCCCTTGCGAATGACTGTATCCAATTGTTTTGTGTGGCCAGTTATGTAATGTTTTTATCATTACATCGGGTGTTTTGATATCAGGATCGCCTATGTTAAGATGGTAAACTTTTACTCCTGCTTTCTTAGCTACGGTAGCATGAGGGGCCAACTTCCTGATAGGTGAAGCGGGAACCTTTAAAAGTCTGTTAGAGACTTTAGTCCTTTTCATAAGTTCCCTTAATAATATAATTTTTAAAAAAATTTGCAAGGGGATTTTTTATCCTAAACTTTTTCGTAAAATTGCCAGATGATTAAGATATGTTTGATAATTTTTTCCTAAATCCATTTTTTCATGAAGTTTTTTCACTATCTTAAAATGTTTTTTTTCTTCCTTGGTAATTGGTTTTAATTCGTGCCCTAAATACTTTTCAACTTCCAAAACATCACCTAAAATATCTTTCCACATTTTAGATTCTTTTGATAATTCTATTAATATCTTTTTTTGAACAAAACGACCTGCCCTATTCAAATCATCTTTAATGTTTAAGTAGTATTTTTCCAACAATTTCATTTGATTATGCTCTATGGCATATTTTATTCCTCTTCCTGTTCCAAAAAATTCTGGCGGTATTCCCAGAGAATATAATGCTCCTGTAAAACCTATTGCTCGGGGTAATTTCACTTTTCCGACTCCACGGGAATAACCAAAAAGCCCAATATGCAAAACTCTTTCCCGTCTTTTAGGTAAATAAAAAGACACATTATTAACTAAGGGGGCAATTTGTTCAACAGTGCTTCGATAATATTTTTCAAAAACTCCAATTAGTTTTTTTAAGGTCTTCTCTTCAGATACTGAAATGGAGGCCGCTTCTCCTTGAGGAAGAATTTTTTCCAGTTTTTTAATCGCTCTGATGACTGATTTTTTTGGATAATCATAACGAAAAGCGCTTTGTATGAGAACAGTTTTTATCCCGCCATATTCACGGCAAAATTGTTCAACCGTATTTGGGGTTAAACCTCCGCGGAAAGGAAGAGAGGCCGAGCCAATGATTGGATAAAGATTAATTTTGTATTTCTTTTCAAATTCCTTATAATGCGAAAGTCCAATTTTAATAGCTAAAACCGTTGGCACCAGTCCTGAATTTAAAGCCGGATCGGATCTGGCCAAATAGGGACGAAGATAAACGGGCTTAAAATGAAATTTTTTCTGATGTAGTTTTAAATATTTTTCCAAAAGAGAATCTGACTTAATAATCGTTGCCACCTGTTCAAATAAAGGGATTATTTCAATATGTTTCAAACTGTTCTCTCCAAAATCATAAAGGACATGTTTTAATGAGGCGATTTCTTTAAAGGCTTCTTGAATAGCGATCATCTCTTCGGCCGACTCGGTCATTGGTAAAATAACTTCAAATAACGGTGGAGTGTGGAATCCGATTTGTTTAGCCAATCCGGCCGCTCCAAGAATTCCCATAAAAGCCCTCCCTAAGCGAAACTCTGTTTCCACTTTAGGATTTGGCAATCGAAAAGTCAAAAATTTTTCTTTTCCTAATGAATTTTTTTTGAAATAATCATGGTGTTCACTTAGAAGTTTTTCTATAACCGATTCATCAACGTATTTCCCTTCCCAATCCCATTTATATTCAGAAGTACCCAGTTCAGAAAAAGATAAAAAGCTTTCTTTTATTTCATCACCCGTTTTTATGAAAGCGCTTTTTTTCCAATAAGGCTTACTGCCATGATCAGGATGTTGAGAAATCATGGTACCGGGAATTTTTCGCATATCCCGCTCATTCTATCAAAGGAGGATAAGCAAAACAATATAGAAATATTAGTTATAATATCAATGATTGTCTCCGTATTTCAACGGATAGAATAAGGCCCTCCGAAGGCTTTGATGGCAGTTCAATTCTGCCCGGGGACACTCATAACGAGTCAAAGGGCTTATAGGTAAGTGGTATACCGGGTCATTCGCATTGACCAGTCGCCAGTTCGATTCTGGCTAAGTCCACACGTAATTTGATATAATCTTTGATAAAATAGCACTTGTAGCTCAGTGGTTAGAGCGCGTGTCTTATAAACACGAGGTCGATGGTTCGATCCCATCCTGGTGCACAAATTTTTTTGCCGAGGTAGCCAAGGTGGTCACGGCGGTGGTCTGAAAAACCTCAGATCTCAGTTCGACTCTGAGCCTCGGCACAAGCTAAACAATAAAAAGAGTAAGTATGGCCAACCCTATTCTATATACTCCAAAATAAGAAAGCGAATTATTCTGTAAGAACTTAATAAACCATTTTATCGCCAGTAAGGCGCTTAAAAAGGAAGTTGTCAGACCGATAAACAAAAATAAAAGATTGCTGCCTGTAAAAATTAACTGAGAATCAGTTTTCATAAAATCGAAAGCTGAAGCAACCAGTAAAGTTGGTACCGCCAAAACAAAAGAATACAAGGCCGACTCCTCTCTATTAAAACCCATTATCATCATTGTCAGTATGACTGCTCCCGCCCTTGACACTCCCGGAACAACCGCCAGTGATTGACCAAGTCCGATGATCAAAGCCTGAACAATCGTCATCTGAATAATTTTTTTATTAGTCTTAACAATTTTCTTTTTAAGTAAATATTCAAAAATTATGAAAAATAAACCAATAATAAATAAACTCGCCGCGATCAAAGTAAAGCTTTCAAAAAAAATATTTTTTATTACTTTATGAAGTAACAAACCAACAACTGCGGTTGGAATAAAAGACAAGATAATATTCATAAGTAAGTTTTTATTCTTTAAAATTATTTTCCAATAAATAAATATTACCGCTAAAATCGCGCCAGATTGGATAAATACTTCAAAGAATTTCTGAAACTCCGTTTGTGGAATATTTAATAATTTTGAAGAAATGATCAAGTGGGCAGTTGACGAAATAGGAAGAAACTCTGTAATTCCCTCGACCAATCCTAGAACAATTGCACTAAATATGTTCATAATTGTTATTTGTCATCCCCTCGTAGGAGGGAATCCAGTCTATAATTACATTATAAAAAAACAAATAAGGTGATTTTAGTCTGGATTCCCGCCTTCACGGGAATGACAGTCATCATAAATTAATCAAATATATTCTTAGTATAATATACTTCATGAAGATTGCTCTTGTGCATGATCAGTTACGCGAATTTGGAGGCGCAGAACGCGTCCTTGTTTCTCTAAAAAAAATCTTTCCTGAGGCCGATATTTATACAACCACTTTTGATTTAAACTCGCTGGGATCACATAAAAAATTAATCAAAGACTGGAAAGTTTACGTTTCCTGGTTTGGAAAAATTCCATTTTTAAATAGATTTTATTCCCCTTTTCGATTCCTAACTCCTTTAATCTGGGAAAGTTTTGATTTTTCAAAATATGATTTGGTAATTTCTTCCAGTGGCAGTTGGATGTCCAAAGGTATAAAAACCAAAAAACCAACAATTCATATTTCTTATATTCATCACCCGCCCCGCTATCTTTACGGATACGAAACTGCTGTTGAATGGCAAAAATATTTTTTTATAAAAATCTATGGATATATTATTAATCATTTTTTACGGATTTGGGATTTCACTTCAACGCAGCGAGCTGACTATCTAATTGCTAATAGTGAAGAAACAAAAAAACGAATTGAAAAATTTTACCGTCGCAATTCCATTGTGATCTACCCTCCCGTAGACATTCCTAAAAAACTTGATGAACTTGAAAAACTTGATAAACTTTCAAACTATTATTTGACAGTCTCCCGCCTCGCCCGTGCCAAACACATAGACATTCTTATAAAAGCTGCTAACGCTGCCAAATTTAATTTAAAAATAGTAGGAGACGGTCGAGACCTTGAAAGATTAAAACAAATAGCCGGCCCAACCGTTGAATTTTTAGGAAACTTGACCGATGAAAAACTTAAAAAAACTTATGTTAATGCTAAAGCTTTTCTATTTGCTTCAAAAGATGAAGAGTTTGGCATCGCTCCTGTTGAAGCAATGGGATACGGACTCCTCGTCATTGCTTATCGATCGGGTGGATTACCAGAGTATGTTATTGATGGTAAAAACGGCTTCCTATTTGACCAATTAGTCGAATCTAGTCTTGTTAAAAAAATTAACGAGTTAACAAGTTTGACAAAAGAAAAATATCTTGAGATGAAAAAGGAAGCAAGAAAGACAGCGGAAGGATTTAGTGAAGAAAAGTTCAAAAACAACATTTTAAGTTTAATAAAGACAGTCTTAAATAAGACTGTCTTTAAATAACATGCCTGAGCTACCTGAAGTTGAAACCATCAAAAGACAGTTAACGCCTAACATCTTAGGAAAAATAATTTCTGATATTAAAATTCTTTCTCCGAAAAATTTCGTTGGCAACAAACAAGAAGTAATTGGAAAAAAAATAATTTCTGTTGAACGTTATGGGAAGGTACTCGTCCTCAAACTAACAAGGGTCGGTCAAGACCGACCCCTACAGGACAACTTTCTTAATATCCACTTTAAATTATCAGGTCAAATTCTTTTTGCAAAAAACGTCAATAAAGCTGTTTTTAAAAACATTATTCCCTTTACTGGAGGAAACAAAATGCCTGCAAACACAACAAGGGTTATTGTCAAATTTACTGATGGATCAGGAATATTTTTTAATGATCTACGTAAATTTGGCTGGATGAAAATCAGCGATCAACCATTGAAACCAAAAGGTATTGATGTGTTAGATAAAAAATTTACGACGAATTTATTAACGAATTTAACGAAATCTACGAAAAAACCAATTAAGGTATTATTGATGGACCAAGATCTTATAACCGGCATTGGCAATATCTATGCCAACGATTCTCTATTTCTTGCTAAAATTCATCCGCGAAGATTGTCTAATTCTTTAACAAAAAAAGAAGTAACTCTTCTTTATAAAACTATTAAACAAACAATTAGTGAAGGAATCCGAGACTGTGGTTCTTCCGGAGCTGATGAAGCTTTTATTCTTCCCGATGGATCAAGGGGCGGTCATCAAAGAAATTTTTTGGTCTATCAGCGGGAAAAAAAACCCTGTATAGTCTGCAAAACAATCATCAAACGGATCAAGCATAACGGCCGGAGCTCATTCTTCTGTCCAACTTGTCAAAAATAGCCTCATCCAACCTACGCGGTTGTACGGCTTTACTCATAACGAATCGCCTCAACCGGCTCGAGATTGGCAGCCTTGCGTGCTGGCAAAACTCCAAAAATAATTCCAATCGCACTTGATACTCCAAGAGCTAAAGCAACCGATGTAAAATCCATGTAGGCTGGAAAAAATGGCTGGACAATTAAAATTCCAACATATGCCAGCCCAAGTCCTAAAGCTCCACCAAGAATAGACAAGGCTACTGCCTCAACTATAAATTGAAATAAAATATCGTTTTTTCTTGCCCCGATCGCCCGCCTTATTCCAACCTCTTTGGTTTTATCAGACACAGTCAAATACATAATATTCATAATTCCAATTCCTCCGACCAACAGCGAAATGCTGGCGATTGCAACTAAAACAATATTCATAATTCCAAATATTCCATTGACGACCGATAGAATTTCGGTCGGTTCAACGATGCTAAACTCATCATCTTTGTATCTTTTTAACATCGCATCTTTTACTTCTTCTTTCACGGTCGAAATATTAATATTTTCATCTGTTTTCATGGCAAAACGGATAAATTTTTTGTCAGGATCAAATATAAATCCGGCTGTGTAAGGACCAAAAAAATAAGAATCATAGTCCGGTCCCCCAAATCCGCCGCCTCCTTTACTTTTTATTACTCCAATAATGGTGAAACTTACGTTATCGATAGTTACTTTTTTATCAAGAGCTTCATTAATTGAACCAAAAAGTTTTTCGGCTATTTTTGGTCCGGCTACAAGCACTTTGGCTCTTTTATCAATATCCCGCTTATCCAAAAATCTCCCCTTATCTATCTCAAAACCTGAGATGTCAAAAAAAGCCTCTGATGAAAAAAATATTGTCACAAATTCCGATTTTTTTGTTCCTTTGGCTGTCCCAGATTTCGACGAAAGCGGGGTTATTGATTTGATACTGCGAACTCGCTTTAATCTGTTTAAATCTTTTAAATCAAAACGGTTTCCAAGTAGCGACGATGCTCCAAATCCTCCGCTTTCGAGTAACTTTCCCGGAGCTACGAATAAAGTATTTGTCCCCAATGCATCAAATTGATTTGATATATATTTTTTTAACCCTAAACCCATGGCCGTTAAAGTAACTACAGCAAACACTCCAATTAGAATTCCAAGAGACGTCAAAAATGTTTGCATTTTGCTTCTTCTGAAATCTTCAAAGGCCGATTGTACAATAAATAAAAAGTATGACATATGATTTTTTATGTACAGACGAGGCATGCCTCGTCTGTACTTCAGATAACTTTGCCGTCCCTAACATGTATCACTCTTTTTCCATATTTTGCAATATCAGCTTCATGAGTAACTATGGCAATGGTTATTTTTTCCTCTTCGTTTAAAGTTTTGAGCAGTTCCATTATTTCAGTACCAGTCTTGCTGTCAAGATTGCCTGTTGGCTCATCAGCCAAAATCATTTTTGGCTCCATTATTAATGCCCGTAATATTGAAACTCGCTGTTGTTGTCCACCGGAAATTTTATTTGGATAAGAATTTTCTTTTCCCAATAGACCGAATCTTTTAATCAACCCCATGGCTTTTTCTTTAGGATTATATTCTAGTTTTTTTCTAGCATAAAAAGATGGCAAAAGAATATTTTCAAGAACAGTCAGTTTTGGAATAAGATTAAACTGTTGAAAAACAAATCCTATAAACTCGTTACGAAGTGAGGAAACCTGATCATCGTTGAGACCCGAAATTCTTTTTCCTTGAATAATAATTTCTCCCTGGGAGGGTTTATCAAGTAAACCGATCAAATGCATTAAAGTTGACTTGCCCGATCCGGAAGGACCAATAATTGAGACAAACTCTTTTTCTTTTATTTCAACCGACGACTCTCTCAGTGCATAGAAAGTTGTTTCCTCGTCAATCTTATAGCTTTTAACAACTTTATCTAATTTAATCATAGATTGTTTCTTTATCTTGAAGCCCGTTTGTAATCACATATTTTCCGTCAATCTCAGCCGAAATATCAATATATTTTTTTACTTTTTTATCAGGGCTTCCAACATATACATAACTACCCTTCCCATCTTTTTTTATGAACGATGAAGGAGCGGATAAGACATTTTTTTCTTGTTTGATTAAAAAATCAACGTCTCCTGTCATGGCTAATTTTAGTCCAAGTTTTTGCGCTTGTTCATCTAATTTTAGTCTGAGTTCATACACAGTTCCTGTCTCTCCATCTTTAGGAGAAAAGGAAATATAATATAAACTGGCATTAAATTTTTTTTCTGGATATGCATCAAAACTAATTTCACCAGTTGCCCCTTCTTGAAGATTAATAACATCTCCCTGTTCGGCTGCGACTGAAAAAAATAATGTTTTTGGATTAACTACTTCAAAATCAGCTCCGGCTGGAGTAACGTTAACTCCGGAAAAAGGGACTGATACATGAGTGACAATTCCTTCAATCGGAGTCCAAAGATTGGCATATTCTAAACTTAGATTTTGATACTCAACATCCAAAACTGCATTCTCAAGACTGAATTGATTATTTTTAAGCACTCGCTCAGCTTCTCGTCTTATACTCCCACTCAGATCATATTGTAAATTCCAATTATCATCTATGGTCTGTTCAAAAGTATTTCTAGACACGGAAAAAGTATTCAAGTACTTAGTTAATCTATTCTTGATATCTCTTTGATCAAGTGAAGCCAATGTTTGATATTTTTTTACAAAGTCACCCTCTTTTACTCCCACCCACGCCAATCTCCCCGAAGTTTGAAATTTTAATGTAGCTTTTTCACTTGCATCAATTTCTCCGGACAGCGTCAAAACTTCTTTAAGATTTTCCCGTTTTATTGTGTAGCTATCAACTTTATTTTTAACTTTTGAAGAAATATTATTTTTATAAATAATAAAGCCAACAACAAATATTGCTAACAAAATCAAATACCATCTTTTTTTAAAAAATTTAAGCATATTTAATTTTATCACAAAAAAGGAGCCCAGTCTGAGATAGGCATCACATTATAATTAAGAAAATTCCAGGCAAAAAGAAATATCGCCGGTAATAAAATTACAAAAATAATTAAAAATTTCTTCGAAGTAAAAAACTTCTCAAAAGCAATTACTGCCAATGGCCAGAGAGGTAAAGAGTAACGGCTAATATCCCGATGCTGAACAAATAAAGTCGCCGTAAAAAATACTAAGCCGAAATAAAAGAAGCTTCTGTATTTACTGTCTTTTAAATTAATTAAGGCTAATCCGTACATAAAATAATAAAAAATAATTTCTTCAAGCCAGGCTGTCCCTACCCAAGATTTTTGAAAATTGAAAACTGAATAAGGAAAGACTAAATGAATATTATCACCGGAATGAAAGTAAGCAAAAAAATCTTTATATTGGACCGCATATAACCCAAATACCCCCAATAATCCTAATGGAATTAGGATAATTCCTAACCATTGCCAACTAATTTTCTTTGTTTTAATAAATCTTTCAACAAACACTAACCCGTACCCTGCGAATAATAATATTCCCGGTGTTTTGGTCATGGTTGCCAACCCTCCAAACAAACCCGCCCACCAAAACTTTTCCTTTTCAAAAAAGAAAAGAGATAACAAAATCATCAGCAAAAACAAACTTTCCGGAGCTCCGACTGTCCGTACCACTAAAAACCGAGGTAAAAATAATAAAACCGACGCTAATATTAATGGATTTTTTGTCAGTTTAAATTTCTTAAGCAAGTAGTAAAAAAACAGGACCAAACCAATAGTTGATAATAGATTTACTAAAATCATTGATTTGAGATAAGC
>CAYHOJ010000008.1:0-19839 GCA_964358305.1 uncultured Gammaproteobacteria bacterium
TTTTTCAATTAGGTATGGAGATCATTTCAGCCCCATTCTTGATTAGGTAAGACTTTCGCTTGACAATAAGAAGAAGAAGAAGAAGTAAAATAGCAAACATATGTTAGATGAAAAAAAAACTGGCTGGCAAGTTTGTTCAGACACAGCTCTAGAGATTAGAAAAATTGTTGCTAAAGATTTGGAGAGTTTTGGTCACTTGACTCAGGCAGTTGTGGCTGTGCTAAGAAGAGGTGCAAAGTCTGACCATGAAGATCATGTAAGTTTTGGATTTTCTGATCGATTAGGTGGCGGAAAAGCTGCTCAACCAAAAAGAAAATAATACTCACTCCCATTCCATCGTTGCTGGGGGCTTGGTCGTAATATCGTAGACGACGCGGACGACTTCGAAGACTTCGGTAACTATACGTTCGGAAATTTTTGCTAAAACATCATAAGGCAACCTTACCCAATCGGAGGTCATTGTATCTTTTGATTCAATGGCTCGGATGGCAATTGTCTCTCCATATTTTCGTTCATCACCAGTCACGCCCGTAGTTTTTACGCCAGTAAAAACAGCAAACGCCATCCAAATCTGATCATATAAACCGGCTCTTTTAATTTCTTCAATGACAATCGCATCGGCTCTTTTTAAAATATCCAGTTTTTTTTCCGTTACTTCTCCGATTAAGCGGACGGCCAGTCCCGGACCGGGAAAGACGTGTCGAGTAATCATTTCCGGCGGAAACTTTAATTCTGATGCAATCTTTCTTACTTCATCTTTATAGAACATTCGTAGTGGCTCAACAATTTTAAATCCGTGTTTTTCCGGCAGTCCGGCCACATTATGATGACTTTTTATTTTATGGGAATGTTGTGTCCCCTGACTTTCAATCACGTCCGGATAAATTGTACCTTGAACCAAGATTTTTGGTTTACCCTGAGCGAGCGGAGCGAGTCGAAGGGCTTCCCTTTCAAATATCCTGATAAAAGTTTCGCCAATGACAGTTCTTTTCTTTTCCGGATCAATCACTCCCTTTAAAGCTGTTAAAAAATCTTTTTTACCATCAATTACAACCAGTGGAAGTCTCAGTTTATTTTTAAAAGTATTTATTACTTCATCAGTCTCCCCTATTCTCATCATCCCTGTATCAACATAAAAACAGGTGAGATTTTTCCCGATCACTTGATAAGTTAAAAAGGCGGCGACTGAAGAATCAATCCCTCCGGAAAGAGCACAAACTGCTTTATCTTCCCCTATTTCTTCCTTTAAATAATCTTTTATTTCTTCAATTTTTTTTGTTCCAAGGAGAGGATTTTCACCACAGATCTTTATGACAAAATTACTAAGTACTTCCTGTCCATATTGAGTATGATGGACCTCTGGATGGAACATGATTCCGTAAATTTTCTTTTTTTCATCAGCAAAAGCGGCGACGGGAACAGCCGGAGTAGACCCAACCACAAACGATCCTTTGGGCGGTTCGACGACTTGATCAAAATGACTCATCCATACTTTAAATCTTTTTTTCCGCCGGCTGGCGGATTTTCCCCAACCAGCAAAAAGAGCACATTCTTTTTTTAAACTAAAGTCGGTTGGCCCGTATTCTTTCTTTTTTCCCGGAGCGACTTTTCCGCCCAACATCTGTCCTAATACTTCCAAACCATAACAAATTCCAAGAACCGGAATTCCCAATTCAAAAATTTTTTTATCAACTAAGAGGGCGTCTTTTCCAAAGACTGAAGCCGGGCCTCCGGATAATATAATTCCACGTGGTGCTAATTTTTTAATTGATTTAAACGCATCTTGAGGCAGGACAATTTCCGATTTTACTCCCAAATCCCGAATTCTACGTCCGATCAAATGGGTTGTTTGAGAACCAAAATCAACGATAACGATCATCTATTATTTTAAAAATATATTAACTTCTTTTTCCGGTAAACCAATTTTTATCAATCTTTCTCTAATTTCTTTGATTTTCAGACCGTTCTTTTTCCATTTCATCGCCAGTCCATCAATCACTTCCCGTCTTTCGTGAGGAAAGACGATCCAGGCATCGGTCTCGCTCCCTACAAAATCAGGTTTGATTATTGCAAATTTCGGTTTGTGAAAAAGTGTTGCTGTCGTAATTGAAGAAGGACCGAAATGTTCTAAATATTTTATCGCGTATTTCAAACTATGGCCGGAATCATTGACGTCGTCGAATAAGATTACTTTTTTTCGGGCAAGGGGAATGGTTAAGGGAATTTCCAACAATGGCTTTTTTAGTCTTATTCCAGGGTAGGACGGATCATAAAAAGACAGTTTGAAGCTGGAAAGTTCATAGACCTGTAAAATATCAGCCATCGTCCGGGCCCAAGTCCATCCACCTTTAGCTAATGTAATCAAAGTATCAAATTTTTTTTTACTTTCATTAATTTCAACTCCAAGATCAAGACAGATTAACCCCATTTCTTCCCAGGTCGGCGCAATGTATGACCAAGTTTCTTTTAAAAACTGGGTTTTTTTAAATAAAATTTTATTATTACTCATTGATGATTAATATCATATCTTAAACGAAGAAATATTCAAGGGGAGAAAATAACATAGCTTAAGATTTTTTACTTTCTCTACCGGGCAATGGATTTATTTTGGATCGTCCATTTGCACTAATAAAAGTTGCCTTATGTTCTATTTTATCTACTGGTGAGCTAAAATGAAAATTTTTCACTGCATTCCAAATTGCACTTAGACCCCTCGTAAAATATTTTTTTATTCTTTCCCTCGTCAATATTTTTTCGTTCATTGGATTATTATATCAACATCATTTTATTTTTCAACTTCTATTGCATTTTGCGTATTTTTCAGTCAGAATGAGGTTATGCTTAATTACGAAAAGACTTATGCTGAATCCATAAAAAATCCGGAAATTTTTTGGGAAAATATTGCTAAAGAATTGAGTTGGTATAAACCCTGGAACAAAGTTCTTGATTGGAAATATCCCTATGCAAGATGGTTTGTGGACGGACAGACAAATATCGTTTATAACGCCCTTGACCGCTGGATGAATACTGATATAAAAAATAAAACTGCGCTAATTTGGGTTGCCCAGCCCTTCGACTCCGCTCAGGGTAAAGATCTGAGTGAACGTAAATTTACCTATAAACAACTTAATGATGAAGTTTCTAAATTTGCTAATGGTTTAAAGTCGCTTGGCGTCAAAAAAGGTGACAAAATTACGATTTATTTACCAAGAATTCCTGAGCAATTTATTGCCATGCTTGCCTGCCTGAAAATCGGCGCCGTCCATTCGGTTGTTTATTCAGGATTTTCTGCCGACGCTTTAAAAAACCGGATTGAGGATGCTCAAGCCAAAATCGTTATTTGCTCTAATTCTTATCCCTACGGAAAAAAAATTATTGATTCAAAAAAAAATGTTGACGAAGCGCTGAAAGAAAATAAAACAGTCGAGCATGTGATTGTTGTTAATAGAATTAATAATGATACGAATGATGCGAATTTTTATGCGAATGATACGAATATACGAATAAAATATATTAAATGGAATGATTTAGTTGCCAAACAAAGTTCTGTTTGTCTGACCGAAATGATGGAATCGTCTGACCCGGCTTTTATCCTTTACACGTCCGGTACAACTGGAAAGCCAAAGGGAATTATTCACGGACATGGTGGTTATATGGTCGGGATTTATGCAACTTTAAAATATGTTTTTGATATTCAGTCTGATGATATTTTTTGGTCAACGGCTGACGCCGGTTGGATTACCGGCCACTCTTATATTCTCTATTCTCCACTGATAAACGGAATAACTACGTTCGTGTATGAAGGAACTCCTGATTTTCCTGACATTGAAATCTGGTGGTGCCTTATTGATAAATATAAAATTACAAAATTTTATACGGCTCCAACAGCTGTTCGTGCTTTGATGAAATTTGGCGAAGATCATTTGAAAAAATATGATTTTTCTTCCTTAAAAATTTTAGGAAGCGTTGGGGAACCGATTAATCCCGAAGCTTGGCTTTGGTTTCATAAGCATGTTGGACGTGAAAAATTACCGATTATGGATACCTGGTGGCAGACGGAAACGGGCATGTTTATGATTTCTCCGATTCCTTCAGTTAAACTAAAACCTGGTAGCGCTTTTAAACCATTTTTTGGCATCGAAGCCGACGTTGTTGATGATAAAGGTAATAAAGTCCCTCCAAATACTCAGGGATATTTAATCGTCAGAAAGCCCTGGCCGGCCATGTTTCTCGATGTCTACAACAATCCAGCCCGCTATAAAGAAACATACTTTGAAAAAATTCCTAACGTTTACTTTGCAGGAGACTCGGCTAAGATTGATGAGAATGGATATTATTGGATTGTTGGAAGAAACGATGATGTCATTAAAGTTTCCGGACACCGGCTTGGATCAGCGGAATTGGAAAGTGCCTTTGTCAGTAATTTGAAAGTGGCCGAAGCGGCTGTTATTGGTAAACCTCACGAAGTTAAAGGTGAATCAATCAAAGCTTTTGTTATTTTAAAACAAGGAGTTGTCCCATCTGATGAATTAAAAGCGGAACTGGTTCAAACTGTCCGCAAATCAATCGGGCCAATTGCTACACCGGACGAAATCGACTTTGTTGACAAGCTTCCTAAGACTCGATCCGGAAAAATTATGCGACGCGTTTTGAAAGCCCAAGAGTTAGGACTACCGGTTGGAGATACTTCAACTTTGGAGAGTTAAAAATCTTTTAAATTAATCACTTTAATGCCTTTGATATTCTTTTTTTGATGTTTTGGATTATTGGTAATTAGGGTTGCTTTCAATTTTATGGCAAGCGCAATAAATGAAGCATCATAATATGTAATCTTATATTTATGAGCGGTTTCAACTGTTATCCGGGCCAAAGCAATATCTTCATGTATAAATTTAATCGGCAAAACATAGAATTTCTCAATGAGACGAATGATCATGGGAAGTTCCAAATTTTTATATAATAATGAATTTCCTATTTCATACTTAGCCAATTCTGGCATAATTAAAGTTGTCTCATCTCTTTGAGCTTTCTTCATGACCAAATCTGCTTGGGTAAGATAATTTTCATTCATTTTATGAAGCCATTTTAATGCGACTGATGAATCGATGACGAAAATATCAGTATTTTTCACTTTGTTTTATATCCTATGCCTCTCCCTATCTTTAATAATAAATTCTGAAAGGCTTCCCTTCTTTCCTTTTGAAGAAATAGCACGAGCTTCATGAATAGCAGCCCATACCTTTTTCCAGTTTGTTTTTTTTACTTTTTCCTGAATATAAGGCGTGATAACAATCTCTTGAGGTGAACGATAAATAATCTTAACCACTGATTCCGTTTTCATCCAGTCAAAAGCGCGCCGAATAACATCAGGAATGGTTAATTGTCCCCGATTCCTAATAATGGCTGTAGTTTGAATATTGTTCATGCTTTCAGAATATCAGAAAATCAGAAAATGTCAAGCGAGATTCAATACGCTTCGACGTTGGAGAGCTAAATTATTATTTAAGCGGGTTAATTGCTCGTAGACCAAGACGGTTAAAAATCTTCGTATCGGCAGTATAGATTGTTTTAACTGCATTATCCATCATTACCGCCGCCAGGTGTAAATCATGAATCTCTCTATTTTTTATCAAATATTTATCCAACAAAGCGGTAATTCTAAAAACTGTGGTTGTTTTTGGAATAATTATCTGAAAGAGTCTTGAATTAAGATAAGATTTAATCGCTTTGATGGCTTGATTTTGATTCAAACTATTTTTAACTCTTTTTGGATTGGTGACAATTGCATAAAATTCCGTCAAGTTTTGGATTGTTAAGCAAAGATTTTTAAAAGGAAGCTTCTTTTCCAAAAATCTTCTTGCCTTGTCTTGAAAAATAGAGCTTTCGTCAGAAGCATAAATTAAAATATTAGTATCAATTAAAACCAACTGGCTATTCATAATTCATATGCGTCACTACGACTAATTTTTTTTTCCCCCAGTCCCAAATTAAAAGTGGGAAAAAGTTTTTCGTATTCAATTGTTTTTATTTTTGCCATCGTTTTGACTATTGTCTTTTCTTTTAATATCTTAACTAAAGCTTCGTTAATAATTTGATAAAATTTTTTTCCTTCATCAATCGCTTGTTTTTTAGCTAAATTAAGCAATGTTTGATCAAAATAAGTGGTGGTACGAATCAGACTGGTGTTCATATTTGTCATATTATCATTTTGTTGACTTTATGTCAATTGAAAACAACACCCGGTGTTCAAAGCTCGGTGTTCAAAGCTCGGTGTTCAAAGCTCGGTGTTCAAAGCTCGGTGTTCAAAGCTATTTTTGGGGAAGTCGGCATTTTTTTAAGATTGAATAATTTGAAGAATTTAAAAATTTGGCATATGTAACAAACTCTCTTTTTAGCAATTATTTTACCCAAAATATCCCTGCTATTTCAATATTAATTAACCACAATGAAAATATTGCCATTACCATCGGATTCAAAATTATGACACCTAGTCAGAGGATCATGCTTTACGTTTATAGCGAATCTATCAGCCTCATAGGTTGCCGTATTTAATATACAACTTTCCCTATCTAAAAAAATTACATTTAATCGTCCCAATTTATGTAGAGAATTTCCTTTCTCTCGAAGTTTTCTTAACGTATCCCATTCATCAATTTCTGAACCGGCTATCATTTGTCCCAATAATTTTTTTAAAAATAATTCTGGTGGAGCAGTGTGATGGCTATCTCCAAAATCACGTATTTTAGATAAATGAAAGTACGCAAAAACACTTATTTTTTCAGGTCGTAAAAGTTTTATATTTAGATTTATGGGTATTTAGCATACCTTTATTGACACTTAATCCTAATACTCCTGTGACTAAAGGTGATGTTTAATATTCGTGTGAAATAGGTCAAATATTTAAATTAACTTCTCGCTACTTACTGAACCTTGGAAATATTTTATCTAAGACAATAATTTTTAATTATCCCCTTTAATTCATTGCTTATTCTCCAACGTTTTTGATTTTCAATTTTAAAGTCTATTGATTTTGGGAATTAGGCAAAAATACAACGATAATATAGAAGATAATAAGAAGATTAAAAAACAGATCTCTTTTTATTTTTTCCAAATCGCCACTTTCTTTTCCCTCTCCTCTTTTTCCGCAGACAGCAATTCATCCTGATATTTTATCTTGGCTCTTTTCTCATAAAGCACAACTCGTGCTAATCCATTTCTTACCAACTCATATTTAAATTAACACGGTAAGATCTTTTTTATTATGAAGCATTCTCTCTATCTCTCGTTCTAATATTCCTTTTTGGGGAGGAGACGCCTCCGGGTTGCCCAGAAGAAATCTTTTATTATACAAGCTTGTTAAAGGATCAATTATAGAATTTTCTAACGATATAGCTAATTCTTTTTCTTTTTTTATTCGTCTTTGTCTTTCTTCAGCATAAAAAGGCTCTTCTAATTTTTTCGTTAATTTTTCCCTTACTGCTTTTATTGCATCCTGTACAGGTAAACCTTTAGCCATTTCCCAACCTATTCTTCTTATATGAGGAGATTGTAAGGTCTTCGGTGATATTTCTGGAACATCTATCATATTTAAAATATTTTTTGCTAAACTATCTCTATGGCTGATTTTGAGAAACTGAAAAAACTTTGCAAATTAATCCGTTATGATATTTTGACTTCAACGACCGAGGCCAAGTCCGGCCATCCGACCACTTCCCTTTCTGCCGTTGAGCTGATGACAACTCTATTTTTCGGCGGTCCGCCAGCTGGCGGATTCTTTAAATCTAACCTCAGCCACCCCAATGGGTTCACCCTGAATGGGTTCACCATGAAGGGTGTCCAGAGTTTGAATAACGATCGAGTCGTCTTTTCAAAGGGACACGCCTCTCCGTTAATTTACTCGCTGTACCACGCAGCTGGGGTTATTTCATATCTGGAATTAATGAGTTTAAGAAAAATAAACTCCGATCTTGAGGGTCATCCTACTTTTCGATTTAAATATGCCGATGTGGCCACGGGATCGCTGGGACAGGGACTATCGGCCGGAGTAGGAATGGCGTTGGGAATAAAATTGCGTGTAGGGAACGACCTCCGTGTCGTTCCGGTCGGACACGATGGTCCGACCCTACCACGTGTTTTTGTCCTTCTTGGTGATTCCGAAATGACTGAAGGTCAGGTCTGGGAGGCCGTTCAGATTGCCTCGTATTATAAACTCAATAATTTGATTGCCATTGCTGATATTAACCGACTTGGCCAAAGCACGGAAACAATGCTCGGCTGGGATTTGGAAACTTATAAAAAAAGATTTGAAGCTTTTGGATGGAATGTGATTACGATTGAAGACGGTCACGATTTAAAGCAGGTATTTAATGCGTTTAATCAGATAGAATCAGATGAAATCAGATACAATCAGATAAAATTAGATAAAAAACCGATTAGATCCGATTCTATCCGATTATATCCGATTTCATCAAATAAACCAACAATAATCCTTGCCCGCACAATTAAAGGCAAAGGCGTTTCATTTTTGGAAAATAAAGAGGGCTGGCATGGGAAACCGCTACCAAAAGAAATGTTGGAGTTAGCATTGAAAGAGTTGGGGAAAGTTGACCACGACGTAAGAGGGAAAATTGAAATGCCAAAAATCAAAAATCTTAAATCACAAATCACAAATAAATCCAAAATCTTAAATCCAAAATATCAAATAGGAAGTAATATTGCTACCCGTTTAGCTTATGGCGATGCCTTATTGGCTCTTGGCGATGTCAATAAAAAAATCGTCGCATTGGACGGGGAAATGTCTAACTCTACTTATTCGGAAAAGTTTGCCAAAAAATTTCCAGAAAGATACTTTGAAATGTTTATTGCCGAACAGAATATGATGACGACGGCTCTTGGAATGTCTAAAATAGGATTTATTCCTTTTGCTTCCACCTTCGCCGCTTTTTTAACCCGCGGGTTTGATCAGCTAAGGATGGCTCAATACTCTGCTCCCAACTTAAAAATCGTCGGTTCGCATTGTGGAGTTTCGATAGGGCCCGACGGCCCATCTCAAATGGGGCTTGAAGATATTTCAATGTTCCGCAGTATTTTAAATAGCACAATATTTTACCCCGCTGACGCCACTTCAGCCTTCAGGTTGACACAAATAATGGCGGATACGGACGGACTTTTTTACCTTCGGACAAACCGAAAAGAAACACCGGTTATTTATGACGAGAAAGAAGAATTTGAAATTGGTGGTTCGAAAATACACGAATCTGTAAGGGTCGGGCGTGACCGACCCTTGACATTAATAATCGCCGCCGGCGTGACATTACACGAGGCGTTAAAGGCGCAGAAAGAATTGGCAAAACAAGGGGTTGAGACGGTCGTCCTTGACTGTTATTCAGTTAAACCTCTGGATGTACAATCGATTAATCGATTGACAAAAGAAATAAAGAATGTAATCGTTGTTGAAGATCATTATCCAGCCGGCGGAATCGGCGAAGCGATCTTATCTATCATCCATAATCTATCATCTATCAACTTTGCCCACTTATGCGTTCGCAAACTCCCTCGTTCCGGCTCGCCTGAAGAACTACTTCGCTTTGAGGATATTGATTCTGAGGCAATCGTCAAAGCGGTAAAAAATGTTAAATCTTAAACGTTTAATTTTAAATAAACCTCTTCCATCGTCCGTAAAATATCCATACAAATTCCTCTGGATTCGCTTAAAGTTATTGCTTTAATATTATGGGGAAAATAATGAAAGATTTGGTTGCGTCCGTTTTTCCAGACATTCCAAACTTTTTCAGCTAACTCTTTTGAATATCCGTTTTCTATTTTTAAATAAAGAGAGTCCGGCCCTAATTTTCCGATTAAATTTGGTGACATTAATTTTCCCAACCTTAAATGATCAGAAATATAATCAAGGCGGCTGATTAGTTTTTTATCTCTGAATATCTGCTTTAAAAATCCTTCATAGGCTTTGGCAAAAGGAAAAACCAAAAAAGAATAGTCCTTAAACTGATAGGCCTGATCTCGTACAATATCATCCATCAAATAAAGCCCCTCTTCAAGAAGATCTCTCTGACCTTGAGAAAGATATAACCAGAATGAACTTTCCTTATTAACTAAATAATCCATCTCTATATGATATAATTTTTCCATGGAAAAAATCTACGAGATTTTTCAAAATAAGTTTTTCCCTACAAAAACATCTTCTCAAGTAGTCAGCGGCCCCCTTCCACTTATAACCATATCTCGTGAAATGGGTAGCGGTGGAAAATCGACGGCCAATTTAATCGCGTCACAGTTAGGAGAACCTTGGAAGGTTTACGATCTTGAATTGATTAATAAAATCGCTAAAAATAAAGGATTTGAAGAAGAGCTAGTCCGATCTATTGATTCAAAAAGACTACCATTAGCTGATATTATTACTGCAAAAACTTTTGGGAAAAGACTTTCTCATCTTTCCGGATATCAAAGACATTTGATTAGAGTAATGACTTTGGTCGGTTTAAAAGGCTATGCGATTATTTTGGGTCGAGGTGCCAACTTTCTTTTTCCACAAGCGTTAAATATTCGCATGATTTGTTTGCTTGACCAACGGATTACCTGGCAGATGACCTATGAACATATTTCAAGACCAGAGGCAGTGAGAAGGATTAATAACTCAGATAAAGAAAGAAGAGAGTTTGTTGAATCGCTCTTTAATCATAATCATTGTAAAGCCTATCACTATGACTTGGTTATCAGAACCGGATCGGATATAACGATTGAAGACGCGGCTAATATTATCATAGACTTAGCTAAGAGAAAGTTTAAAATCTAAAAACATGTCATTCCCGCGGAGGTCATCGACTCTGAGGCTACTATCGTTCAGACTCGAAGAGCGGGAATCCAGACTAAAATCACCTCTTTAAAATGTAATTATAGACTGGATCCCCTCCTACGAGGGGATGACAACAAACGCAAGTTAAAATTATTTTGTAAGTTCGAGTTTAATTGAGGGGCTCATGGTCGTCTTAATGAAAGCGTTTTTGATGTGGGTCTTGCCGACGGCTTCAATAAATTTTTCCGCATTGGCAATTAATTTTTTTTCCTCAAAGGAAATTTTACCAATCATTTGGTGAACTAAAGGAAATTTCGCTTCCGTTTTCCACCTCAGCATTCCCTTTTCAAATTTTTTGACGACTTCTTCCGGTTTAGTTGAAACGGTCCCCGCCTTAGGATTGGGCATAAGACCTTTTGGACCCAAAACCTTGGCATATTTAGCTAATTTTGGCATGAAAGAAGGGTGAGTGACTAAAATATCAAACTCAATTTTGCCCTGCCTGCCGGCAGGCAGGCTTTTTCCAAAATCTTCAATGAATTTATCGTCGACGACTTTTACCCGAACAGTTTTTCCTGTCGAAAATGGTAGTTCAATCTCTCCTTTTAGACCCGTTTCGTCCATAACAAAATGAAGTTCGACCGATTGATCAAATTTTGGCGGTTTGATTTTTTTTAATAATAAAATAGCTTCTTCCAATGAATAATATTTATTTCTGTCAATCATTTTTCTCGCTTCTTGATAATTTTTGCCATGCAAATTAGAAACGGGTCGGTCACGACCGACCCCTACAATTTTGGATTTTGGGGGTTTAACGGGTTGATCACGATCGACTCCTACGTCGCCGATGTCTTTTTGCTTCAACATCTTTTTTTCCATAGACTTGGCTTTTTGTTCTTTCTTCTGTTTTTCTTCAACCTCGGTATCTCCGATTAATCTTGGTTTAACTTTACCCATAAATATAAAAAATTAATTTTCAACATCAATCCCCATGCTTCGTGCTGTGCCGGCAATAATTTTCATGGCGGCTGGAACATTGTTAGCATTTAAATCGGCCATTTTTTCTTTAGCAATTTCTTCCAGTTGAATTTTTGTTAATTTTCCCACTTTTTCTGTATTTGGTTTTCCGGAGCCTTTTTGTAACGACAGTTTCTTTTTGATCATCGCGGCCACCGGCGGCAATTTGGTAATAAAAGTAAAGGTTCTGTCTTGAAAAACGGTAATAACGGCCGGAATAATCTGACCTTTCATTTTGGCCGTTTTGGCATTATATTCCTTAATAAACTCCATAATCGGCACACCATGCTGACCCAAAGCCGGACCAACTGGAGGGGCTGGAGTTGCCTCGCCGGCCGCCAGGTTTAGTTTGAGAATAATTTTTATCTTTTTTGCCATTTTTTTCTAATTTAATAATGTAATTATAGTCTGGATTCCCGCCTACGCGGGAATGACAATCTAAAAAAGCGAAGGCATCTATTTTTGAGAAAATCGCCAGGGGCCCCTTTAGGGGTGTGGCGTTCGAAAAAATACGATACCGAGCTTTTATTTATAACTTTGTCACCTGTAAAAAATCAAGTTCTACCGGTGTCTCTCGATCAAATATTGAAACTAGTACTTTAATCTTTCCTTTTTCTTCATCAATCTCTTGAATACTCCCGAGAAAATCAGAAAAAGGTCCGTCTGTGATTTTAACAGCTTCTCCAATAGAAAATTTAGATTTAAACTTTGGCTGTTCCTGTTTGACGAACTTCATAATTGCCTCGACTTCTTTGTCTGAAATTGAGGTGGGCTTTAGTCCGGCACCAACAAATCCAGTCACTCCTTCTGTCGTCCTTACCACTAACCAAGAATCGTCGTTCAAAATCATCTTAACTAAAATATAACCTGGAAAAACTTTTTCCGTGGCCTTTGTTTTTTTACCTTTTTTAACAACAATTATTTCTCTAGTTGGAATAACGATTTCAAAAATTTTATCTTCAACTCCTAAGCTTTTTACTCTCTGTTCAAGCGCCTGTTTAACCCGTCCTTCATAACTGGTTTGAATATGAATGACGTACCACTTCGGAACGGGACCAGTTGGGGCAACCGGAACACTAGTCTTTAAAGCCTCTGTTTGTTCTTTAGCGATTTGAGTTTGATCTATCATAATTAATCATCTGAACTTGGTTACGAATTCTAATCCTTTCGCCAACAAGATATCTATTATACCCACATAAAGTCCGATTATCAAGGAAACAATTATGACGATGGTTGTCAGCCTGATCGTCTCGGCACGAGAAGGCCAACTGACTTTTTTAAGCTCATTTACAACATCAGCAACAAAATTGGGTGAAGTAGGCATTTTTTATAACTGTTATAATATTTATAATTATTATAACGATTATAACATAATATGTCTAAAGAAATCGCCCATGCATTAATTCTGATTTTTACAATAGTTTTAACTTTTATTCTTCCTAAGACTAATTTGGCTCAATATGACCTGCAGATTAGCGCCAGCCTTTTTATTCTGCTTTATTTGGCAAAAAAATTTATTATCTCTAAAAATATTTATTCACGCCTGATTGAATCTGTCATTTTTACTTTGATAATCATGGGGATTGTTAATTCAACCGGTGGGCTGACTTCGCCTTTTTTCTTTCTTACTTACTTCCTTCTTTTTTCCTTGACTTTAATTCTCGAACCTATCATTTCGATAACCACAACAATTACTTTAATCATTTTCTTTCTTTTGAATTTACCGGCCAACCAGGACTTCAGAACTTTGCTTCCTATTATTTCCCTGGCTTTTATTACGCCATTTGCCATGTTTATGGGACAAGAAAAGATTAGAATCCGCCAGCTGGCGGAGAAAAGTGAAAAAACCAAAGAGGAAACATTTTTATTTTTGTCATTACTCATCAAGAATCATTTGAAAAATATTCGGGAGGCGGCTCAAAACTTTGTTGGCGACCACCAGCTTGAGATTATCAAAAAATCTGCCCAAAGAATGGAGAAGTTGATTGAGAAGTTTGAAGAGAATAGGGACTAGGGATTAGACGGTTAGGGATTAGAAATAAAAACAAAACAGAAAATGAAAAAAAAATTTTTAATATTGTTGTTTCTAACTATTCCCTATTCCCTAGTCCCTAATCCCTCTCTTGCTGTTCCCATGGATTCTTCCCGTTTTAAAATTGAGTCGGCTAATGTTGAAATTGCCGGTGGTAACAAAAATTCAACCAGTTATAAATTGGCTGATACGGTCGGGCAACTGGCCGCCGGCCAATATTCTTCAACCGGTTACGTGGTTAAAGCCGGTTTTCAGTATCTTCATTCAATCATTCCTTTTCGTTTTTCTATCTCTGATATCAATATTGCTTTTGGAACTTTAGTCCCCAGCACCCCAGCAACAGCAACTACTAATTTAACTGTTTATTTTGGCGGGGCCGGACAATATCAGGTAACCGCGATTGAAGAAGGACCGCTCAAAACTCAGTCCTTAAATATTATTCCTGACACAAGTTGTGATGGTGGAGCCAATACCTGTAGTGAATCATTAGCAAAAATTTGGTCATCATCGTCAGCTTATGGCTTTGGCTACGGCATGTCCGGCAATGATATTCCGGCTGATTTTATTGACGGAACTTACTATCGACCGTTTCCGGACCGAACGTCGGCTGAATCCCCGGCCACCGTTATGACAAGTATAAATGTTGGGAAAAACCGCTCCTCAACCGTCACTTTTAAAACCAATATTTCATCGATTCAGCCGGCTGGAAGCTATCAAACGGTTATTAATTTTGTGGCAACACCAAGTTACTAGGGATTAGGGGTTAGACGGTTAGGGACTAGAAATAAACATGAAACATAAAATACAAAAAATCATTTTAATTTTGCTTTTTCTAACTATTCCCTATTCCCTAGTCCCTAGTCCCTCTCTTGCTCAACAGGTTTCACTCTCCATCTCTCCTCCTCTTCTCGAACTATTTATCAAGCCTGGTAAGGCGATTATGATTGCCTACAAATTGGATAATCTGGGAGATCCGACTTTTTTAAATTTAAAAATATTACCTTTTGAGGCCAAAGATAATCTTGGCAATATTAGAATTAAACCAGAGTTTGAAGGACCGGTTAGATTTAGTTTGGATAATGCCAACTTAACACTTGATCAACCGTTTTTTTTAAAAACTAACGATTCTCAGCAGATTTTACTGCGAATAAGAATACCTGAAAATATTACTGACGGTGATTATTATTACAGTCTTTTGGCCGAAACAACTCCCCCAACCGCCAGTGAAGGAATTGGTTCTGCACGAGCTAAAGCCACAATTGGTTCAAATATCTTAGTGACCATTTCTAATTCCGGGAATATTGATATTAAGCCAAAAATATCCCTTTTTTCTACTCGCGGCGGGCTAACTTTAGGCCAGAATATCAAAGTCTTCGATAGCTCAGATAAAATTCCGGTCGTTTTAACTGTTGTTAATAAAGGAAAAAATATGATGAAGCCGGAAGGTCAGATTAGCTTAAAAGGGAATTTCGGCGAAACAATAAAATATGATATTATTTCAAAAAATATTCTGGCGGAATCGGAACGATTGCTTGAGGCTACACCATCGGCGCAGATTGATTGTGAAAATAATCGTACAGACGCGGCATGCCGCGTCTCTACATCGCTAATTTTATCCGGATTTTTTATTGGTAAATATAATCTTTCAACCGAAATTAAATTTGGAGAAAACTCTCCAACGATTTTTGCCTCTACGATATTTTACGCTTTTCCGTTTAAGATAATGGGGGGGATTATATTAGCAACCATAATTATAGTGTTCATTATTAAAAGAAGAAAAAATGATGAATAGATTGTTATATTGTTATATTGACATATTGTTTTAAGAACTTTATAACCATATAGTCATATAACAATTTAGCCTTAGGATTTCTTCATATATATCGTCATTTTTTTCCTTTCTTAATAATCTAATCCCCCACTTTTGTAGGTTATAAGCGGTAGACAAAAGCAATACCTTTGAATATTCTGTTATTTGGTTGAATACAAGTTAACGGGTTAAAGAGTTAACGAGTTGGGGAAAATAAAAACCCGTTAACACGTTAACTCGTTAACCTAATAACAAATTAAAAAAATGAACAGTTTTATAAAATCCTTTTCACCTTTATTCAAGAAATTAAAACTAAAGAAATATCTTTTAGAGATTGTTCTATTAACTGTGGCTTTGATAATAACGGTTGCGGCTTTAGCAATTTATGCCAAAAATAACCAAGAAAATATTGATCAAGAAATCGCTACTAACAATCAACCGGAACAAATTTTATCTGGGAAAATCTTCGTTGACGTTTCCGGCGCCGTCAAAAAACCGAATCTCTATCAAGTAGACTTTGGGGCTCGGATAAAGGAAATTATTGACAAGGCCGGCGGCCTATCTAACGACGCTGATGTAATATTCTTTAATCGTAATTTTAATCTGGCTCGAATTCTATCAGACCAAGAAAAAATTTACGTCCCCTCAATTTCAGAAATTAATAATGGAATTTTCGTTCAAAACCAATTAACACTGGATTATACATCGCCAACAACAAGTACGGGCATTGCGAGCAATGCCCCTACAGAAGATAACAATCAATTAATTAATCTCAATTCAGCCACGATTGAAGAACTCGACCAACTACCTGGAATAGGACAGGTAACGGCAAATAAAATCATTATTAATCGACCATATACGACATTAGATGAGTTGTTAACGAAAAAAGTGATTAATAAAAGTGTTTTTGAAAAAATCAAAAATCTCATCAGTGTATGATTACTCCCGCAATTTTTACTAGCGTTATTAATTCTTATTTACCCGAGCCTGAAGCCTCATTGCTAAATGGGATAATTTTTGGAGTAAATTTAAAAACGACTAAAGAATTTTATCAACAATTAAAAGTTGTTGGACTTTTGCATTTAGTCGTCCTTTCTGGCATTAATATTACCTTACTCGCCGCGATGATTAGCTCTATTACTAAATTTCTTAGCAAACATTTATCTACTTTGATAACGATACTAACAATTATTTTGTTCGTTATATTTGTAGGACCTCAAGCCCCAATTATTCGAGCTGCCTTTATGGGTCTACTCACACACGTAGCAATTATAACTGGAAGAAAAAACTATACTTTATATGCCCTTTTTCTTTCTTTAATTTTTATTTTAATCTTTTGGCCGGACTGGTTAAAAACAGTTTCTTTGCAACTTTCTTATGGGGCCACTTTAGGAATTATTCTTTTTGGGCAAGGTAAAAATAATAATTGGATTATAAAAAATCTTCGGCTGACTTTGGCGGCACAGGTTTTTACCGTGCCAATAATTTTCCTATATTTTAAACAGGTATCTCTTATTTCTCCATTAGCCAATTTATTAGTGGCCGAAACAATTCCTCCTCTGATGGTTTTTGGGTTTTTAACCGCGATTTTAGGAAAAATTAATTATTTTTTAGGCTATATTCCCGGCCTAATTTCTTATGGCATTTTGAGTTATCTTGTCTGGATCATTGAGACGTTGGCAAAAATTCCGTTTGGTTATTTTGCATTTTAAATATGTTTGAATCGCCTGTAAAAAAACGCGATCTGATAATTTTTTCATTATTTTCATTAATTATTTTGTTGGTTGTTTTTTTGTCTTCATTCTTTGACGAACGGACAAAAATCGTCTTCTGTAACGTTGGACAAGGCGATGCCGCCTATATCAGAATACAAAACAAGATTGATGTTTTAATTGACGCCGGCCCGGACAAGAGCGTTCTTTCCTGTTTGGGCAAATATATGCCGTTTTGGGATAGAAAAATTGAATTAGCTTTTCTGAGTCATCCAAACAATGATCATTATAATGGTTATTTTTTTATTGCCGACCGTTATAAAATAGATAAATTTATCACCGTAAATACTTCGGGCTTAATCGTCAGTAAAACCTACAAAAAACTTCTCCAAAAAATATCAGAGAAGAATATACCTGTTCTTTTTAAATATTCTGGGGATAAAATTAATCAATTTACATTGTATTGGCCACCAAAAAATTTTACATCTAATAATGATAATGATTTTTCCTCTGTAATTTTATTTAACGGCGTGTTGTTTACGGGCGATGCCTCTCCTTACGTATTAAGTAGATTGTCTCATGGCGCCGTTGGTAAGGTTGATATTCTCAAAATCCCTCATCATGGCTCAAAAAACGGACTGACTAAAAAATTTCTTGACTTAGCAGACCCTGAGGTTGCAGTGATAAGTGTCGGTAAGAATAACTCTTATGGTCATCCTCATCAAAAGATTTTAGACATGTTAGAAGCCAAAAATGTGAAAGTTAGACGGACGGACATTGAGGGAGACATTATATTTAAAATTCCAAGTTCCAAATTGCAAGATACAAACAATGTCCAATAACCAAATCACAATAATCAAACATTTGGAAATTGTAAAATTGGTTATTGTTTGGATTACTTGGAGCTTGGTTATTGGAATTTACGAAAGTAGTATGCTCTTTATCTCCTTAAATATATTCCACCCTTCAAACCCAATCCAACTCTCCCCTATCAATTCTTTTGGAAGACCTGGGTCTTGACGGAGCAAACTAATATATTCACCAATTACTTTTTTTAGCTTTTCAGCCTTTTCATCTTCTGAAGACAAAATTTCATGCCATTTTTTGAAAAGTTCACGATATGATTTATCTAAAGCTGATTTGCCCCAGACTTTTTCGATAAGAAATTCACGGTCGCCAAAAGTATGATCGGCCTCAAATGCTTGAATATATTTTTCTTCTTCTTTTTGTGAGGTCAAAGATTTTAGAGTACCTAGAATTGGATGTGGTGTAATCCAAAATGATCTGTGCCAAGGTCCCAAACCCCAACCCTGCATCTCTCTACGCAAACGGTCGCGAATTTCTCGTTTTTTCTCCGGAATTTCATATGAAATGATCCTCCATTTACCATCCCATTTTTCCCTTAAAAATCTAAAAAATGGAAATTTTAAGCATAGTTCCGCAAAACCTTTCTCGGTGAGATGATAAAATCCCGATTCTCGCGGATTAATAGCGGATTCACGCGGATTTGTTGATTTCTCAATCAATTCTTCTTTAATTAATCCTGATAAAGTTCCTCTGGTCTTTTGATTTAAAGAAAGGTCAAAGATCTTTTGTATTCTTTCATCTAAGCTAATAGGAGATAATTCAACGTTCGATAATAAATATAAAGCGAGTAAAATCTTCGTCCGTCTTTCTTTTATTGCCATATAAGTAACAATGTAACAGACGAGATATTTCAAGTCAAGAGGTATTTGATGAATGATTAAATAAATTGTCATCCCCTCGTAGGAGGGAATCCAGTCGATAATTACATTTTAAAATGTGATTTTAGTCTGGATCCCCTTCTACAAGGGGATGACATCTACGTTAAAAAATATTTAGCCCGTCAGAAGAAGAAGAAGAAGAAGAAGAAGAAGAAGAAGAAGAACGAAAATTGCCCTTGACAACGATATATTAATACCTCTATATTTAATACATAATGAAAAAGTTTTTCTACCGCTCAATTCTTTTTTTGTTTATTTTTTCCCAAGTCACTATAATATACTTGTATAAGATACCTCAACTAACCCCTGGACTTGATACGGCCGGTTTTACTAATGCCTCAGACACTCTTAGTAATGGTAGACTATCATACCGAGCTGGAGTTGCAACTGGAGCGGCTAGCTCATCACTCGTTACAATTGACGCCTCGGGAAATGCTGATAATGATACTAATCATTTATTTCCAAAAGATGTTGCCTGTTTTTCCGGTTCATTACTGAACGGATGTTACAGCCAGTCAACTTATACTGTGGCCAATATAGTTGATACCACAAATTTTAATTTCACACCCCCTCTTGGAGCTACTGCGTTGAGTGCCAACGACTATGTAATCGCCTCCCAATCGGCCACTCATACAATTGCTTTTACTTTGGCCAGTGCCGTTCCAACCGCTGGTGATATATACATCACAGTACCGGCACTTGACACAACC